>NZ_JBHZCI010000004.1:0-237722 GCF_042755185.1 Streptomyces sp. NPDC059166
TTACCGTGGGCCTCACCGCTACCAGCGTTCCGGCCGCCCGCCGTCCACACGTGACAGGGATCAGGGTCGGTGCCCTCCGGGAGACGGTTGCTCACCGGCGACTTCCCGGCCTGAGCGGTTGACCCGACACGCGACAGCACCGTTCACACGCGACAGCGGGGCCGGCTCCAGGGGAGCCGGCCCGGCCTCTGCGCATCTTGCCGTGAGGGTCACATGATGCGGTAGCTGTCGTAGTAGCCGCCGACCTGGGCGTGGTAGCCCGGGTCGCCCGCATGCTTGTGCTTGTCGAACTCCGGGGAGTCCTTGATCTGGGCCTTCGTCAGATCGACGTGCACCGTGTGGCTCTCCAGGTCGATCGCCTTGACGGTGCCGGCCGGCAGCAGGACGTCCTTGCCGAAGATCCACACTCCGGTGTCGACGACGAGATAGGCGGAGCCCACTTCGTCGGAGTGCTTGTCGACCTTTCCGATGGTTCCGTCCGTCGCCTCGACCGAGTATCCGGTCAGATCGGCGCCCGCGGTGTGACCGCTGGAAGGCTGATAGCCCCACAGGTTGTCACTCATGAAATGGCTCCTTCCTCGACGGGTTCGATCGGTGCGGCTGTTCTCACCTGACCGTTGGTAATGGGTGGTGAGTGCCGCTCGATATTCGCCTGCCCGCGTAATTCCGGTCCATGCGCGGTGATTCGGCATAGTCGCGGAAAACGCGGGTGGGGCGGGACCCGAAGGTCCCGCCCCACCCGCGTCTGCGCTGGCCGTGTCTGTTTACCAGCGGTACCAACGGCCACGCTTGCCGCCACTCGCCGCCGGCCGGACGAAGAATCCGATGAGCCAGACGACCAGCACGATCACTGCGATCCACCACAGTGCCTTGAGTGCGAAACCGGCACCGAAAAGAATCAGGGCGAGCAGAAGAACGAGAAGCAGGGGAACCATAGTCATCAACCTCCGAGGCATCTGGTGCCCTGCGGTTTTCCGATTACACACACCTTCTTCTCGGAGGTGCCCGCGGTGTGTGCCGGTGTGTGCGTCACAGCGTGCGACGCACCCCCGCCTGCCGTTCCAGGTTGCGCAGTTGTACGGAGAGGTCGCCCTCGACGGCGGTGTGGGCGGGGCCGCTGCGGCCGATGGGGAGTACCTCCTCGCTGCGTACGTCCTCCAGCAGCAGGGCGAACGCCGTGTAGGCGGCCACGATCGCCACCAGGATGCCGAGGCCCCCGGAGGTGTACCGAAGCCAGTCGGCTTCGGTCAGCCCTGAGAGCCCGGTGGCCGCCCAGCGCGGCAGCGACGCCACGATCACGAACCACAGTGCGCGCTTGGGCCGGGTGACGGCTGCCATCAGCGCCCCGAAGCACAGGAGGGCCAGGTTGAAGACGCCGAGCACGCGCGTCCCCCCGGCCGACCCGGTGCCGAGGACGAGGGCGTAGGCCAGCCAGCTGCTCGCGAAGGTTCCCATGAGCGTCGCCGCGATCACGTCCCGGGCGCCGAAGGCCAGGAAGCTCACGAGGAGCTGGAGGAAGAAGGCGGGCAGCACGCACAGGGCGACGGCCTCGCGGTCCGCGGCCTCGAAGACGTCGAGCTGCAGGCAGGCCGTCATCACGGAGGCGATCGCCACGGTGAAGAAGCCCAGCGGCATCGGTGAGGCGATGGGACGCAGATTGATGCGGGTCATCGACCGGAGGTCCGCTTCGAAGCGGCGCCCCGGGAGCGGGCCCGTGGAGTGGTCCGGCTCTGTGCCGGCCGAGGTGGTCATACGAGGCTTTCCCTTGGTCAGTGGAGGAAGCAGGGGTCGAGGAAGGGCGGCGGGGTGTCGGGGGTGAGGCCACGCGCGACACGCCACAGCCGGTGTTCGTCGGACTCGGCGACCGCGTCGGCCATCAGGTCGGCCTGGGCCGCCCCGGCGGAGCGGTAGCCCCCGAAGTGCGCCACCGGGCTCCACAGCGGGCTGACCGGCGGGACGGGCTCGTCGAGCCCGTCGTACTCGGCGGCGGCGTGGACGATCCGGCCGCCGACGACGGTGAGCACCGACTCGATGTCGGGGATGACGGCCTCCGGCACGGTCAGGTAGTCGTCCGAGAGGATCGCCAGGTCGCCGTAGAAGCCCTCGCGGAGGATTCCCTTGACGTCCTGCTCGCCGGTCAGCCGGGCGCCGCCGCGGGTGTAGAGGCCGAGGGCGGTCTCCCGGTCGATCAGGTTCTCCGCCGGGTACAGCGCAGTGCCGCCGACGGTGCGGCCGGTCACCAGCCAGTGGAGCGCGACCCACGGGTTGTACGAGGACACCCGGGTCGCGTCCGTCCCCGCGCCGACGGTCAGCCCCCGGTCCAGCATCGCCCGTACCGGCGGGGCCTGGGCGGCGGCCTCGGCCCCGTACCTGTCCAGGAAGGCGGTGCCCTGGAAGGACATGCGGTTCTGCACGGACAGGGCGCCGCCGAGGGCGGCGATCCGGTCCAGGCTGTGCCCCGAAACCGTCTCCGCGTGGTCGAAGAGCCAGCAGTTGCCGTCGGGGAACAGCCCTTCGGCCGCGAGCTTCTCGAAGACGTCCAGGTCGCGGCGGATCGTCTCGTCGTACGTCGCGTGGAGGCGGAAGCCCCAGCCGTTCTCCATCAGCAGGCGTACCGCCTGTTCGAACTCGGCCTCGTAGTCCGGGGCGAGTTCGGGGCGGGGCTCGGAGAAGTTCTCGAAGTCGGCGGCCGCCCAGGTCAGGTTCTCCCCGGCGCCGTTGAGGCGGAGCCACTCGTCGCCGTCGCCGGGACCGACCATCTCGGTCCAGCGCCTGAGGTCGGCGAGTTCCTGCCCGGCGGTCTGCGGGAACAGGTGGTAGGCGATCCGCAGGGTGAGTTCGCCCGACCGGGCCAGGTCGATGACGGTGGCGTAGTTGTCGGGGAAGTTCTGGAAGCCGCCGGCCGCGTCGACCGCCGAGGTCAGCCCGAAGCGGTTGAGCTCGCGGAGGAAGTGCTGGGTGGACGTCCGCTTGTCCGCCTCGTCCAGGGCGGGTGCCTTGGCCAGGGTGGAGTACAGGATCAGGGCGCTCGGAGCCGCGAGGAGGACCCCGGTGGGCTCTCCGTCCCGGCCTCGCACGATCTGCCCGCCGCGCGGGTCGGGGGTGTCCCGGGTGAACCCCGCGGCCTGTACGGCGGCGCGGTTCATCAGCGCGGACTGGTAGAGGTGCAGGACGAAGACCGGGGTGTCGGGTGCGGCGGCGTTCAGCTCGGCGACCGTCGGCATCCGGCGCTCGGCGAACTGCTCGGCCGTCCACCCTCCGACGACCCGTATCCACTGTCCCTTCGGTGTACGGCCTGCCTGCTCGCGCAGCATGGCCAGGGCCTGGCGGAGGCTGCGCACGCCGTCCCAGCGGAGTTCGAGGACGTAGTTCAGACCACCGCGGATGACGTGCAGGTGGGAGTCGTTGAGCCCCGGGATCACCCGCCGTCCGAGCGCGTCGACGACCTCGGTGTGCGGGCCGACGAGAGCGGCCAGGGTGTGGTCGTCGCCGACGCCGGCCACCAGGCCGTCGCGGATCGCGACGGCCCGTGCCTCGGGGCGGGCGGGATCGCCGGTGAACACCTTGGCGTTGCGGACCAGCAGATCCGCGGGCCGGCCGTCCGGGACCGTGGCGGGGACGACCCCCGCCACGGGCATGCTCGCGGGGCCGGTCACGCGAGGGCTCCGCGCAGGGTCCGCGTCGCCAGGCCGATCGCGAGCTCGGCCCCGGGGGTCCCGCGGAGCGCGTTCAGCATCACGAAGTCGTGGATGACCCCCTGCACCCGCAGGGCCGTCACCGGGACGCCCGCCGCGCGCAGCCGGGCCGCGTAGGCCTCGCCCTCGTCGCGCAGGACGTCGGCCTCGGCGGTGATCACCAGGGCCGGCGGGAGGCCGGTCAGCTGGTCGAGGGAGGCGCGCAGCGGCGAGGCGGTGATCTGCGCCCGCTCGCCCTCGTCGGTCGTGTACTGGTCCCAGAACCAGCGCATGGCGTCGCGGCGCAGGAAGTAGCCCTCGGCGAACTGCTCGTAGGACTCGGTGTCGAACGACGCGTCGGTGACCGGGTAGAAGAGCACCTGGTGGGCGATGCGGACGTCGCCGCGCTCCTTGGCCATGAGGGTGAGGGCGGCGCTCATGTTCCCGCCGACCGAGTCACCCGCGACGGCCAGGCGCTGCCCGTCGAGGTCCTTGGTCCGGCCC
Source organism: Streptomyces sp. NPDC059166 (assembly GCF_042755185.1). Lineage (NCBI taxonomy): Bacteria > Bacillati > Actinomycetota > Actinomycetes > Kitasatosporales > Streptomycetaceae > Streptomyces > Streptomyces sp. NPDC059166. The sequence goes on from NZ_JBHZCI010000004.1 coordinate 4,179, forward strand.
TCCGCGACGACCCAGCGGGCGACCGTGTAGTTCTGCTCGATGGCGACCGGGTAGCGGGCCTCGGGGGAGAGGTCGTACTCCGGGAAGACCACGGCCGCCCCGGTCCCCACGGCGAGTTCGCGCACCAGACGGTCGTGGGTGTGGGCGTTGCCGAAGACCCAGCCCGCGCCGTGGATGTAGAGGACCACGGGGAGGGGGCCGGTGACGCCGGCGGGGCGGACGATCCGGGTGCGGACGCCACCGGTGGGGCCGCCCGGGACGGTGATCCACTCCTCGTCCACGGCGGGCAGCGGGACACCCTCGCCGCTCTGGACGTCGTCGACGGCCTTGCGGCCGTCCGCCACGGGGATCTGGTACAGGTACGGGGGCTGGGCGGTGGCCTCGGCGAACGCCTGGGCGGCGGCGTCGAGTACGGGCTGGTCGGGCATGAACGGAGCTCCTTCGGAGGTCGTGGGGCAAGGGGTGCGTGGGCGGGTGGACGCCGCCCGGGGCGGGACAGGGTGGTCACCGCTCCCGGACGGCGGGCGGTGGGCTCAGTCCAGGAAGGCGAGCAGCGCGGCGTTGACCTCGTCGGAGTGCGTCCACAGCAGGCCGTGCGGGCCGCCGGGGATCACCTTCAGTTCGGCGCCGGCGATGCTCTTCGAGAGCGGGATCGCGGTGGCTCCGATCGGCAGGGTGCGGTCGGCGTCGCCGTGGACGATCAGCGTGGGGATGTCGAACGCGGGCAGGTCGTCGCGGAAGTCGGTGAGCCAGGCCTGTACGCAGTCGAGCGTCCCCTTGGCGGAGGCGCCGGCGGCGACGTTCCAACTGGCCTGGACGGCCTGGTCGCTGATGCGGTCGCCGCCCAGGACGTCCACGTTGTAGAAGTCGGCGAGGAAGTCCGTCATGAACGCGAAACGGTCCGCGACGATCGCCTCCTCGATGCCCTTGAAGACGCCTGCGTCCACACCGGTCGGGTTGTCGTCGGTCTTCAGCAGGAACGGCGGGACGACGCCGATCATGACGGCCTTCGCGACGCGCGCGGAGCCGTACCTGCCGAGGTAGCGGGTGACCTCGCCCGTACCCATGGAGAAGCCGACGAGGGTGACGTCGTCCAGGTCGAGGGCTTTCAGGACCTCGTTCAGGTCGGAGGCGAAGGTGTCGTAGTCGTAGCCGTCGGCGGGCTGGTCGGAGCGGCCGAAGCCGCGGCGGTCGTAGGTGATGACCCGGTGGCCCGAGGCGAGCAGGGCCGCGGTCTGCCGCTCCCAGGAGGCGCCGTTCAGCGGCCAGCCGTGGATGAGTACGACCGGGCGGCCGATGCCGTGGTCCTCGTAGTAGAGCTCGACGGGGGCGGAGTTGCCTTCGGCGACCTTGATGTAGGGCATGGGTGACTTCCTTGTTCGGGTTGGTGGGTGCGGGGTGCGGGGTGGGGTGGCGCCGGTCAGGCGCGCACCAGGGGGGTGTCCACGAGGTGTTCGGCCAGGAACCACACCTGGGCCTCGCCGGTGCGGACCACCTGGGAGATCAGCAGGTCGTTGCTGCCCTCGTCGCCTTCGGCGGAGAGGCGGGCAGCGGCGTCGCGGGCGTCGGTGAGGATGCGCTCGTGCGCGTCCAGGAGGCGCGACAGCATCACCGGCACCTGCTCGACGCCGTCGGGAGGCCGGGGTATCGAGGTCAGCTCCGCCACGTGGCGGGGGTCGCCGACCGCGACACCGCCCAGGGACTGGACCCGTTCGGCCAGCGCGTCCACGATCGCCAGCTGCTCGTCGGCGTGCTTGTCCAGCATCAGGTGGAGCGAGTAGAAGGTCGCCCCGCGCATCAGCCAGTGGTGCTTCTTGTAGAGGGAGTACAGGATCTGCGTGTCGGCGAGCAGGTGGTTCAGCCGCTGGCAGGCGTACATCCGGGTGTCGTGCCCGAGGCCGATCGGGAGCTGCTTCAGCGTGCCGAACGGCTGGGTCTCCTCGCCGGTCTGGTGCAGGAGGGGCTGTCCGCCGTCCCGGCGGGGTGTGGTCGTGGGCGCTTGCATCGATGACTCCGATTCGGGTGCTGACGGGTGTCCGGCAGCACGGGGTGCGAGAAGTGGTGGCCCGCCCGCGCGGGCAGGGGAGAGCGCCGGGCGGGCGGGCCGGCTCGGTGCGGTCGCTCAGCGCCGTACGGGCTCCGGGGCGCGGTGGAGCACGAGCCGGGCCAGCAGCCCGCTCCCGGCTCCGGCGGCCAGGACCACGGCCGTCCACCACAGCGGGAACGGCGTGAGGCCGATCGCCGCGTCGACGGACCATTCGCCGGGGCCGGTGGCGGCGAGGGCCACAGCGGCTCCGATCAGGACGAGCGGGTACTCGTAACCGTCGTTCTGCACCCAGAGCCCGTTGCCCCACTTCACGGTGGCGGCGACCGTCATCACCCCGACGGTGCCGGTCGCGGCGAGCGGGGTGAGGAGACCGGCGGCGAGCAGCAGACCCGAACCGATCTGGCCGCCGCCCGCCGCGAGGGCGGTGAGGACACCGCCCCGGAAGCCGTCGGAGCGGAACTCCTCGGTCCCGCCGTCGAGCCCGCGCCCGCCCAGGTGGAAGCTCACCTTCTGGACGCCGTGACCGGCGACGAGCAGGCCCACCAGCAGACGCAGGATCAGAATGCCGGTGTCCACGGAGGTCAGCCCGCCGCGTGCTCGCCGATGACGGACTGCGCGTAGACGACGCCCAGCCCGTAGGCGCCGGCGTGCTCCTTGACGATGTCCATCACGGCGCCGTACGTCTCCTGGCGCGCCCAGTCGCGCTGGAGCTCCAGCAGCACCTGCACCCAGGTCACCGGCACGGCGCCGGCGGCGATCATCCGCTGCAGGGCGTGCTCGTGGGCGGCGGGGCTGACACCACCGGAGGCGTCGGAGACGACGTACACCTCGTACCCCTGCTCCAGGGCGGAGAGCGCGGGCAGCACCAGGCAGACCTCGGTCCACAGCCCGGACAGGACGATCTTCCGGCGGCCGGTCGCCTTGACCGCCGCGACGAGGGCCTCGTCCTCCCAGGCGTTCATGGACGTGCGGTCGATGATGTCGGCCTTCGGGAAGACCTCTGCCAGCTGCGGGAGCAGCGGGCCGGAGAACGACTCGGCGGCGACCGTGGTCAGGACGGTGGGCACGTCGAAGGCGCGGGCGGCCTTGGCCAGCCCCACCGTGCTGTTGATGATCGCGGCACGGTCACCGCTGCCGGTGCCGAAGAACATCTGCGGCTGGTGGTCGACGAAGAGCATGACCGCGTTGTCGGGGGTGATCAGGTCGGCGCTGGGGGCGGCCTGCACCTTGGTGATGTCGAACATGGGGTGTCCTCTCGGAACGGTCGGGAGATGCCACCACTGCCGGGGTCGCGCGGCCGGGGCGTCGGACCTGCCGCGTTCTCGCGGCCGGTCACGCACCGAAACTACGAGCGGACGGGGGCGCCGGTGGTTCTCCCCGTGCACGAGTGCTGGCACGTCAGTGCACTCCCGGTCGGCCGCGTGCGGCGCGAGGCTGTGTCCGCGATGTCCATGAGACAGATCTGCATGCCTCCTTTGAAGTCTTTTATGATCATTCTTCTGAAGCGAGGGCTGGGGGCGTGGCCATGCGTGCGGGAGGAGACAGGGTGAGGAATGGGGGCCAAGGGGCTTTCGGCGCGTTGCTCAGGGAGCTGCGACTTGCCAGATCTCTGACGATCGAGGGGCTGTCGGAGGCCTCGGGCATCAGCGTGCGGGGCATCGGTGACCTGGAACGTGACCGGAGGGCCGCACCGCAGCGACGCACGGTCGCCGCACTCGCGGAGGGGCTGGACCTGAGGGAACCGGAACGTGAGCGGTTGCTGGCCGCCGCGCGTGCGGGCAGGAGCTCGTCCTACCGGCCGGTGGGGGTGCGCTCCTTTCCACGCAGCGTGGACGACTTCACCGGCCGGGAAAGGGAGATGGACCTGCTCACCGCTCTGGCGGGGGAGCCGCGTGCCCGACCGGCCGTGGTGGCCGTCTCGGGGACACCCGGTGCGGGGAAGACGACCTTGGCGCTGCACGCCGCGAGACAGGTGGCCGACGAGTTCCCCGACGGTCAACTGATGGTGGACATGAGGGGCACGCACGACTCCCCGCCCGGACCGGCAGAACTCGTCGTCACCGTGCTGAAGGCCTTGGGGGCGTCGGACCGCGAACTGTCGACGGCCGGGCCACAGGGCCACGCGGCGCTCTACCGGCAGGTGCTGGCGGACCGCCGGATGCTGCTGGTCCTGGACAACGCCGAGGACGAGACGCAGGTGCGCCCCCTGCTGCCGGGCTCGGGGGCGACCCTCACCGTGGTGACGAGCCGGCGGATGCTCACCGGGCTGGAGGGCGTCCACAGGCTGTGGCTGGGGCAGCTGACTCCGGAGGACGCCGGGACCCTGCTGGCCTCCATCGCCGGAACGGAGCGGGCGGAGGCCGAACCACGCGCCCTGGCGGAGGTCGCCGAACGTTGCGGATACCTGCCGCTGGCGCTCCGGGTCGCGGGGAACCTGCTGGCCACTCGGACGGGGTGGACCGTGCGGCGGCTGGCGGACCGACTGGCGCAGGAGGACCGGCGGCTCGACGTGCTGTCCGCGGGCGACGTCCGGGTGGACGCGGCCTTCGACCTCTCCTACCGGCAGCTGACCCCGGGGGCGGCACGCATGTTCCGGCTGCTCACCCTGGTGCCGGGCACGGACACCAGCGCCGCCAGCGCCGCCAGGCTCACCGGGCAGGATCTCTACGACGCCGAGGACACGCTGGAGGAGTTGGTCGAGGCCGGGTTGCTCGGCGCGGAGGGCAGCCGATACCGGCTGCACGATCTCCTTCACCTCTATGCCAGGGTCCGGCTGGGCGAGGACGAGCCCGCCGACGCTGTGGACCGGTCGAGGAACGAGCTGTACCGGTGGCTGCTGGAGACGGCGGTGGTGGCCGGGCGCTGGTACGACCCCGACCACGGTGAACCGCCGGACTCCTGGCGCGGGACCGTCGACCTGTCGGATGCGGAACGCGCCAGGGAATGGCTCCAGGCGGAGGCAGCCAACTGGCTCGTGGCGCTCCGCGCTGCCTCGGAGGAGGGCCGTCACGCCGTCGTGGTGGAGGTCGCGGAGGCGATGCACTGGTTCTCCGACCAGTGGATCTTCTGGGGGCACTGGAGGGAGGTGTTCGACCTGGCGGTGTGTTCGGCCGAGGAGCTCGGGAATCCCGTGGCGGAGGCGACCCAGCTGAACTACCTGGCGTGGGCTGTGCTGTTGTGCGAGGCGCGGCCCAGGGACAGCCTGGCCGTCTCGGCCCGCGCCCTCGAGGTGGCCGTACGAGCGGGAGATCTGACGCAGCAGGCCTGGTCCCACCAGTACAGCGGCTGGGCTCACCGGCTGCTGGACGAGATCGAGGAGGCCTTCCGCCATGTGGACGCGGCGATCGGCCTGTTCACCCGCGCCGACGACGTCAACGGGCTGCCACAGGCCCTGTTGCACCGCGCCATCCTCTTCGATCGCGTGGGGCGGGCGGAGGAGTCCATCGACTCCTGTGAGGAGACCCTGGGCGTTCTCGAAAGGATCCAGGGGCGGATCGCTCCGCACCTGCACGTCTTCACCACTATCGGTACCCGGCAGAGCATCGGCACCGCGCTCTGCACCCTGGGGCGTTGGACGGAGGCCGTGGAGCAGTTCGAGATGGGGCTCAGCCTCTCCCGGGAGATGGGGAACGCGGCGCTGGAGAGCCGCGCACTGGTGAAACTCGGCGACGCCCTGCGGTCCGCGGGCCGTCACGAGGAGGCACGTGACTGCTTCGAGCGATGCGTGAGCCTCGGACCGGATGCCGATCCGCAGCGGGTGAGCACGGCGCGCGAGCGGCTCGCGCAGCTCGACTCCGCCGGGTGATGCCGTCTTTCTGCCTCTCTTCTGCCTGGAGTGTCCCGGCGCCCGCTGGTTCGCTGTCCATGGGTGGGGAAGGGCGGCTCCGATGCCGTCGGGCCAGGGCCGCACGGCAGCGCCGCGCGGCATGGGGGGATCCATGCGTGAGCGGGTGACGACGGCGTCACCCGTATCCGCTCCTGACCAGCCGTGCGCACCACGGCACACAGGCCTCAGCCCAGAGCACCGTGTGGAGATGCAGCCGGGTGAGCCAGATTATGACGGAGACGGTTTCCTGCGACGACGGTCGAAGACGGTGGCGCGCCGCCGTCGAAGGGGTGCTGGGCGCGGTGGGTGTCACCACGGGCGGACGGGGGGACGGCAGCGCGCGGTCCCGTACCACCCAGGTGGGATTCGTGCGGGTGAGTGACCTGGAGGCGGATACCGGCGGTGTCCACCGGACGCGGGCGCACATCGCCGAAGACGCCGAAAGCTTCGCCGTCTTCGGCGTCCAGGAACGCGGCACGGCGGTTCTCACCCAGGCCGGCAGGACGGTCACCGCCGGACCGGGGACGCTGTTCCTGTGGGATGCGAGTGCCCCGTACACCCTGGAACACCCGACGGCGTTCGCGACCCGCATCGTGCGTCTGCCACGTCGCGTCCTGGCGGTCGGGGACACCCGTGCGCAGGCGGGCGGAACCGTCGTACCCGCCACGACCGGGCTCGGTCTCGCCCTGAGAGCCCTCCTGGACACGCTGGTCGCGGCCGAAGGTCCGCGCTCCGCGTCGATCGCCGACCTGTCCGCGGAGGGTGTCGCGAACCTGTTCTGCGCCCTCGTCGCCGAACACGAGGGGATGTCCGGGGCCGGTCGGACGGACACCGCAACCGACGATCCCCGCCGGCAGTTGCTGGCCAGGATCCGCGCCCATATCGACGAGCACCTCGCCGATCCGGAACTCTCGCCGGTCACGGTGGCGCAGGCGCACCACATCTCCGTGCGTTACCTGCACCGGCTCTTCGAGGCGGAGGGCGTCACGGTGGCGCGTTTCATCAGGCAGCGACGGCTGGAACGGTGTGCACGCGAGCTGGCTCGCCGGAGCGTGTCGCCTCCGACCGTTTCCTCGATCGCCCAGCGCTGGGGATTCGTCAGTCCGGCTCACTTCAGCCGGATGTTCCGGGCTGTCCACGGTCACTCGCCCGTGGAGTGGCGCGCCCTTCGCACGGCTGCCTCCCTGGACGCCGCCGCCCTCGGGGACGGGCCCAAGGCCTGAGGCAGGGCCGCCCCTCACGGCCCGCCGGAGCCGTCGGCGCGAGGGCGCCGGAGGCCTTGCCCTCCTCGACGCGCTGCTCGAACTCGGGGGCGATCCGGGCGACGGGTGCCCGGCCTGAGGACAACGGCCCTCCGGGGCGCCCACTTTTTATGATCATTCCTCCGGGATGAGCGATTTCCGGGGATGCACCGGTATCAGGATCAGGGGAGGGCGCGCGTGAGCGGGCAGGTGGCGTTCGGGGCGTTGCTGCGGGAGCTGAGAGTGGCCAGGTCGCTGACGATCGAAGGGCTGTCCGCGGCCTCGGGCGTCAGCATCCGTGGCATCGGTGACCTGGAACGCGAGCGGAGGGCCGCGCCGCAGAGGCGTACGGTCGCCGCGCTCGCGGACGGGCTGGCGCTGGAGGCACCGGAACGGGAACGGCTGCTGGCCGCCGCGCGCGACGGCCGCAGTTCGTCCTACCGGTCGGCGGGCGTGAGCTCCTTCCCGCGCGGGGTCGACGACTTCACCGGCCGGGACCGGGAGGCGGCACTGCTCGCCGAGCTCGCGGAGGAGTCCCGGGACCGGCCGGTCGTGGTGTCCGTCTCAGGTGCTCCTGGTGCGGGGAAGACCACCCTGGCGCTGCACGCCGCGAGACGTCTGGCCGACGATTTCCCGGACGGCCAGCTCCTCGTGGACCTCCGGGGCACGTACGACTCCCCTCCAGGTCCGGCCGAACTGATCGTCACCGTGCTGAAGGCACTGGGCACTCCGGACCGCGAGCTGGCCAAGGCCGGAGCGCACGGGCACACGGCGCTGTACCGGCAGGTGCTCGCGGACCGGCGGCTGCTGCTCGTCCTGGACAACGTGCGCGACGAGGCGCAGGTTCGCCCGCTGCTGCCGGCGACGGGCTCGGTCCTGACCGTGATGACGAGCCGGCGGATGCTCACCGAGCTGGACGGTGTCCACCGGCTGTGGCTCGGGCAACTCGCCGCGGAGGACGCGGGGAAGATGCTGGCCTCCATCGCCGGAACGGAGCGGGCGGAGGCCGAGCCGGCCGCTCTGGCGGAGGTCGCCGAACGTTGCGGATACCTGCCGCTGGCGCTTCGGGTCGCGGGGAATTTGCTGGCCACCCGGACGGGGTGGACCGTGCGGCGGCTGGCGGACCGACTGGCGCAGGAGGACCGGCGGCTCGACGTGCTGTCGGCGGGCGACGTCCGGGTGAAGGCGGCGTTCGACCTGTCGTACCGGCAGCTGACACCCGTGGCGGCCCGGATGTTCCGTTCGCTGACACTGATCCCCGGTCCGGACACCGGCGTCGCCTGCGCTGCCGTGCTGACCGGCCAGGATCCTTTTGACACCGAGGACACCCTGGAGGAGCTGGTCGAGGCGGGGCTGCTCGGCGCGGAGGGCAGCCGCTACCGACTGCACGATCTCCTGCACCTCTACGCCCGCGTCAGGCTGGCGGAGGACGAGCCCGCCGAGTCCGCCGACCGGTCGAGGAACGAGCTGTACCGGTGGCTGCTGGAGACGGCGGTGGTGGCCGGGCGCTGGTACGACCCCGACCACGGCGCACCGCCGGACTCCTGGCGCGGGACCGTCGACCTGTCGGATGCGGAACGCGCCAGGGAATGGCTCCAGACGGAGGGGGCCAACTGGCTCGTGGCGCTCCGCGCTGCCTCGGAGGAGGGCCGTCACGCGGTCGTGGTGGAGGTCGCCGAGGCGCTGCACTGGTTCTCCGACCAGTGGATCTTCTGGGGTCACTGGGGCGAGGTGTTCGGTCTGGCGGTGCGTTCGGCCGAGGCGCTCGGGGACCTGCGTGCCGAGGCGACCCAGCTGAACTACCTGGCGTGGGCTGTGCTGTTGTGCGAGGCGCGCCCCAGGGACAGCCTGGACGTCTCGGCCCGTGCCCGCGAGGTGGCCGTACGAGCGGGTGACCTGACGCAGCAGGCATGGTCCCACCAGTACAGCAGCTGGGCTCACCGGCTGCTGGGTGAGACGGACGGGGCCTTCAGCCACGCCGAAGCCGCGCAGGGCCTCTTCGATCGCGCCGGTGATGTGCACGGCATGCTGCAGGCGTCGTTCAACCTTGCGCTGGTCTTCGAGGACGCGGGGCAGGCAGAGGAGGCGATCGCCGCCTTCCGGACCACCTTGGACGCCGTCGAGGCCTACGGGGACGGCATCGAGCCGCATGTCGCGGCGCTGACCAGGTTCGGGGCGCACCAGGGAACCGGCAGCGCGCTGGGCAGACTGGGGCGCTGGCAGGAGGCGGTGGAGCACTTCGTCACGAGTCTCGCGCTCGCCAGGCAGATGAGGAATGCCGCGGTGGAGAGCCGCATCCTGGTGTTCCTCGGTGACGCGCTGCTGGCCACGGGCCGGCCCGAGGAGGCACGCGGGTACTTCGAGTCCTGCTTGCGCCTGGGTCCCGACGCCGACCCGGAGAGGGTGGCCATGTCGCGGGAGCGGATCGCCGCGCTCGACGGCGGACACCACAGCCGGTGCCCGTCCGCACCCTGATGCCCGGGCTCGCGCGTGGGCCCGGAGGACGGCCGGCCCCTGGATGCCCGTCGCCCGCCCGGTGGTGGCACGGGCGAAGCCCCCGGCGGCACGGTCTCCTGACAGGAGAACCGGCCGCCGGGGGCTTCGCGAACCGTACGGGCTTCCGCCCGTGCCTCAGACCTGTGCGGGTTCCTTGGCCGGGGAGTCACCCGAGCCCGTGGCCGAGCCCGGAGCGGCGCCGCCGCCCGAGGCCGCGACCGTCGAGGCGGCCGGCTCCTGGGAGACGTTGAACTCCGCCAGCAGGGACTTGCTGAAGCCGAAGAAGTACGTGGCGACGAAGCCCGCGACATAGCCGACCAGCAGACCGCCCGCGTAGATCGCGATCGTGGAACCCAGGCCGTGGTTGCCGTCGAGCAGCGGGAACAGGGCCCAGCCGGACGGGCCGATGGCCGTGGAGCCGACGGAGTCGCCGAGCTGGTTGAAGAGGCCGACGAAGCCGCCGCCGAAGGCGCCGCCCACACAGGCGGTGATGAACGGGCGGCCCAGCGGGAGCGAGACACCGTAGATCAGGGGCTCGCCGACACCCAGCAGACCTGCGGGCATGGCGGACTTGATGGTCCGGCGGATCGACTCGTTGCGGGGGAGGCGGAGGTAGACGGCCGCCGCCGCACCGACCTGGCCGGCTCCGGCCATCGCGAGGATGGGGAGGAGGACCGTGAAGCCCTGCTGCTCGATCAGGGTGGTGTGGATCGGGATCAGGGCCTGGTGCAGGCCCAGCATCACCAGCGGCAGGAAGAGCCCGCCCAGCAGGAAGCCCGCGCCCGCGCCGCCCGTGGAGAGCAGCCAGTCGGCGAAGGTACCGATGGCGGAGGAGACCTCACCGGCGACGTACATCAGGCCGAAGATCGTGACCAGGCCCGAGATCAGGACCGTGAGGGTCGGGGTGACCAGCACGTCCAGCGCCTCGGGCACCCAGCGGCGGCACCACTTCTCGACGTACACCGCGAGGACCGCCGCGCCGAGCGCGCCGAGGACACCGCCCTGGCCGGGGGAGAGCTTCTGGCCGAACGCCTCGATGTTCGCGACACCCGGGAAGACGATGATCGCCGCGACCGCGCCGCCGAGGATCGGCGTACCGCCGAACTCCTTCGCCGTGTTGAAGCCGACGAACACCGCGATCAGGGCCATGAAGCCCGACGCCATCGCTGCCAGGGCGGGGGTGACCGACGGCAGCCAGCCGAGGTTCACCAGCAGGCCGTTGAGGCCGGCGATGATGCCGCAGCCGATGAGGGCCGGGATCAGCGGGACGAAGATGTTCGCGATCTTGCGCAGGAACAGCTTGAACGGGGTGGCGTTCTTCGCCTTCTGCTGCGCCTTCAGGGCTGCGCCCTTGTCGGCGAGCTCCTCGGCGGTGTGACCGGGGGCCGGAGCGGCCGGCGCGGGGGCGGTGGCCTTGCCCTCCTCGACGAGCTGCTCGAACTCGGGGGTGACCCGGGCGACGGTGCCCGGTCCGAGGACGATCTGGTAGGTGTCGTCCTCGACCACACCCATCACGGCGGGGACCGCCTTCAGGGCCTCGTCGTCGACGAGGGAACGGTCGTGCAGGCCCAGCCGGAGCCGGGTCATGCAGTGGGCGATCGAGCTGACATTCGCAGCGCCACCGACGAGCGGCAGGATCGCGGCGGCAGTGGCGCGGTTCTTGTCTTCAGTAGCCATGGTGCGTGGTGCCTTGCTGTGCGAGGAGTGGTGCGTCAGGTGGTACGGACGGCCGCGAGGGCGGCGCGGAGGTGGCCCTGGGAGTCGGCCAGGAGCGTGGCGGCCGTGGGGCCGTCGACGCCGCCGAGGATGGTGAGGATGGCGTTCTTCACCTCGCCGTCGGTGGCGGCGAGCGCCGCCTCGATCTCCTCGTCGGAGGCGCCGGTGGCGAGAGAGACGATCCGGCGGGAGCGGGCGCGCAGCTTCTCGTTGGAGGCGCGCACGTCGACCATGAGGTTCCCGTACGTCTTGCCGAGCCGGATCATCGTGATCGTCGACAGCATGTTGAGCACGAGCTTCTGGGCCGTGCCCGCCTTGAGGCGGGTGGAGCCGGTGAGCAGTTCGGGGCCGACGACGATCTCGAGGCCGTGCTCGGCGGCGGCGGCGAGCCCGGAGTCCGCGTTGCAGGAGAGGCCGATGGTGAGAGCACCCCCGGCTCGGGCGTGCTCGACGGCCCCGATGGCGTACGGCGTGCGGCCCGAGGCGGAGATCCCGACCACCGTGTCGTCGGCGGTGAGGTTCAGCGCGTCGAGGTCGGCGGCGGCCAGCTCCTTGCTGTCCTCGGCGCCCTCCACCGCCTTGACCATCGCGGAGGGTCCGCCCGCGATGAGGCCGATGACCTCGGACGGGTCGGTGTTGAAGGTGGGCGGGCACTCGCTGGCGTCGAGCACGCCGAGACGGCCCGCCGTGCCGGCGCCGGCGTAGATCAGCCGGCCGCCGCGCGCCATGCGCTCGGCGGTGGCGTCGATCGCGGCGGCGATCTGCGGCAGCTTGTCGGCCACGGCGGCGGGGACGGTGGTGTCCTCGCCGTTCATGATGCGGGCGATCTCCGCCGTCGGCAGCTGGTCGATCTCTGCCAGCTCGGGGCGGAACGCCTCGGTGGTGAGGGTGGCGAGCTGGGCCTGGAGTTCGCCGTAGCCGCCGGGGGTGGCTGCGTCGGCGTTCGCGTCGGTGGTGGAGGTCATGAACTGCGGCTCTGCTTTCTCGGTCTTGAACTCGTGCGGTGCGGGGGAGCGGCTCAGCGGCCGCGCGGGGTGTGGCGGTGGGCGAGCGCCTCGTACGACGCGGACAGCGCGGGAGCGGCCGTCTCGTACGTCCGCTGGGCGACGCCTATGAAGAGGCAGTCGACGACGAGGAGCTGGCTCGTGCGGCTCGACATGGCCGCCGGCCGCAGCTCGCTCTCGCGGGCCGTCGACGTCGTCAGCACATGGTCGGCGTACTGCGAGACCGGGCCGTCGGGGCGGCCGGTGATCGCGATCGTCGTCGCACCGCGGTCGAAGGCGACGCGGAGCGGCTCGATGACGTCACCCGTGGAACCGGAGTGCGTGATCGCGATGGCCACGTCGCCGGAGCGGAGCTGCACCGCGTTGGTCACCGCGAGGTGCGGGTCCATGTGGGCGTGCGCTATCAGCCCGATCCTGAGCAGCTTCTGCGCCAGGTCCTGGCCGACGAGTGAGGACGCGCCGACGCCGTAGACGTCGATGCGGCGTGCGGTCGCGGCGGCGGCGACCGCCGCACCGAGCTGTACGGTGTCGAGCCCGGCGGCCGTGTCGGCGAGGGTCTGCTGCTCGTCGTAGGCGAGCTTCGCGACGACGTCCGCGATGGGGTCGTCGACCGCGATGTCGGCGGTCACCGCGGGCGCCCGGCCTGACTGCTGGTGGGCGGCGAGCCCGGCGAGTGCGAGGCGCAGGTCCCGGTAGCCGGGGTACCCGAGGAGACGGGCCGTGCGGACGACCGTCGCCTCACTCGTGCCGGTGTGCTCGGCGAGACCCGTGACGGTGAGGGCGGCGCAACCGGCGGGGTCCCCCGCCACCGCCTCGGCGACCCGCTGCATGGACCGGGTCATGGACGGCGAGAGCGTCCGCACCTTGGCCGCGAGAGCCGCGGGAGCGGGAGGCGATTCCCGGTTGAAAATTTCCTTCACGTCATTGGTCACCTTTGAAAGTTATTTCCACTCCTTTCGTCCGTCAAGCCCCTCTTTTGTGGGGCCGGTTACAGAACAACGGATGACATGTCCGGATTTGACGGGCGTGATCTTGGAGGTGGTCCGTCGAAACGGCTGCGGGGGACAATGGGGGGATGGAGCTGAACAGGCTGGAACAGCAGCTGCACACCGCGCGTGCGCTGGTGATGGCCGACCTGGTGGCCGGAGACGTGGCCGAGGCCGGGATCGTCTCGATGGTCGAGGACGCGGTGACCCACCGGCGGTGGTGGGTGGAACAGTGGCCCGAGGGTGTGGCGTTCGTCACCGGGCTCGTCGCCCAGGACGTCCAGGACGCGCTTCTGGAACAGTACGGGCGCTGGCCGCTCTGCCCCGTGTGCACGGGGGAGGAGCCGCACGCCCTCGACGTCGAACCGGAGCTCGGCCCCGACCCTCACTGGGTCTGCACCAAGGCGACCGTGTCGGTCGCCCCGGTGGGAGGGCTCGCCGGAGTACTCGGCCGGTGACCCTCTACATCGACCCGCCGACCTGGCCGGGCCACGGGCTCATGTGGTCCCACCTGGTCAGTGACGTGTCCTTCGAGGAACTCCACGCCTTCGCCGCGGGGATCGGCTGCCCGCCCCGCGCCTTCGAGCGGGACCACTACGACGTGCCCGAGGCGCGCTACGCCGACGCGGTGCGCGCCGGGGCGCGCGAGGTCGGGTCGAAGGAGATCGTGCGCCGCCTCACCGAGGCGGGGCTGCGGAGACCGAAGGGGCGGCCCGCTCCGGGCTGACGGCCCCGCCCGCCACCAGCCGGGACGGCGAGCCGTCACGCAGCCGCAGCGAGACCACCACGGCCGCCAGGCCGACGACCAGCATCGCGGCGCCCGCCCAGGCCGTCGAACGGAACCCGAGGCCCGCGTCGATCACCGTGCCGCCCAGCCACGGGCCTGTGGTGTTGCCCAGGTTGAACGCGGCGGTCGTGGTCGCTCCCGCCAGGGTGGGGGCGGCTCCGGCCACGTTGAACATCCGGGCGTTGAGCGCGGGCGCGGTGTAGAAGGCGGAGAGGCCGAGCAGGAAGGCCAGCGCCACCACCACGACCGGGTGCGACGCGAACAGGGCCATCGCCACCAGGAAGACCGTGGAGGCGCTGATCCCGCTGAGCAGCACACCGAAGAGGTGCGCGTCCGCGACCCGGCCACCGATCGTCGTACCGGCCAGCGCGCCCACACCGAACAGCGCCAGCACCCACGGCACCCAGCCGGACTCCAGGCCGGCCACGTCGGTGAGCAGCGGGGCGAGGTAGCTGAACGCGCAGAAGACACCCCCGGCGGCGAGCGCGGTGACGACGATGGACAGCCACACCTGGCGGTCCCGGTAGATCGACACCTCGCGCCGCAGCTGCGGCTTCTCGTCCGGCAGCGGGATGCGCGGGATGCGGGTGACGACGCCGACGAGGGCGACCGCCGACGCGGCGCCCACCGCCCAGAACGCCGACCGCCAGCCCAGGCTCTCCCCGAGGAAGGCGCCCAGCGGCACGCCCAGCACATTGGCGATGGACAGTCCGCCGATCATCACGGCCATCGCCCTGGCGCGCGCGTTCACCGGCACCATGGCGATGGCGACCGCCGCACCGACCGCCCAGAACCCGGCGCACGCCAGCGCGCTCACCACCCGGGAGACGAACAGCACCTCGTACGTCGGTGCCAGCGCCCCCGCGACCTGGCCCAGCCCGAAGACGGAGATCAGCGCGATCAGGGTCGTACGCCGGGGGAGCCGCAGCGTGGCGACGGCCAGCAGCGGGGCACCGACCACCATGCCGATGGCGAAGGCGGATATGAGGAGCCCCGCCTTCGGGATCGACACATCCATGTCGTCGGCGATCGGCGGCAGCAGCCCGGACAGCATGAACTCACTGGTACCGAGGGCGAAGACCGAGAGGCCCAGGATGTAGACGGCCATCGGCATACGGGGACGGCTGGGAGCGGAGTCAGGCATGACAGTGGGCAACAGCGCCCTCCGCCGTGGAATTCCCCTGTCTCAGTGGGTGAGCAGCCCCAGTTCCGTGGTCAGGTTGTGCCGCGCCCTTGCTTCCCATTCCACCGCGCCGTGCGGTGTGCGGAACAGCCGTGGCAGGTCCAGCAGCTGCCGGAGCACGGCGGCGCGCCCCTCGGTGAAGGCGGCGTCCGGGACGAAGCCGTACTCCTCCCGCACCTGCGCCGCGTACGCCGCGTACTCCTCGGGGGGCGAGGCCAGGATCGCGAGGTCGGCGTCGCACAGCACCTCGCCGTTGGTGTCGCCCGGCGCCGGGTCGTGAGTGACGGTGAGCCGGACCAGCCGGGCGACCTCCGCCGTCGCGCGGTCCGGCAGGCCGGCCTCCGGCAGGGCGCGCTCGGCGAGCGCCGCGCTGCGCTCCTCGTTCTCGGAGCGGTCGGGCCGGTAGACCGCGTCGTGGAACCAGACCGCGAGGCGCACGAGATCCGGGTCGGCGGCGTGCCCGGCCAGGGTGTCGACGCGGTCCAGGACCTGGGTGAGGTGCGCGGTGGTGTGGTAGCGCCGCTGGGGTTCCGCCCACCGCGCGATGAGGGCGTCGGCGTACGGGGCGGGGTCGGGTCCGGAGTCCGCCCCGCCGCGCGCGGCGAGCAGGGCGGCGCGCCAGCGGTCGCGGAGAGGTGCGCCGGGGTGCGGGGCTTCGGTGATGTCGCCGCCGGGGGTGCCTGGTGCGCTGTCGCTCATGTGCCGAGGGTAGGGCGTACGCCCCGTGCGCGTGCCCGCCGCCCGGTTTTCGTAGGCGGCGGGCACGAGTACGGGACGGGACGCGGCGCGCCTCAGTGGCCTGGGGTGGTGTCCAGGGCCAGCACCGCGTAGGTCGCCAGCCAGTGGTCCGAGGAGAAGTCCCCGGACGAAACCGTCGGCAGGCCGCGCGTGAGGTGGGCGTCGGCCGAGGCGAGGAGCGCGGAGCGGGCCGGGCCGTCCGGGAGCGCCCCGGCGATCGAACGCAGCGCCGCCGCCCGGCTCAGGGTGAGGCCGAGCAGATGGCCGATCTGCGGGTCGGTGTGGTCGGAGACCACCGGCGGTTCGAGGAGCGACGAGTCGGGCGCGTCGGAGACCAGCGCGGGCAGGAACCCGGCGAGCCACGTACGGAACTCCGCGGCCGGCAGCACCCGGCGCATCGCGTCCGCCTCGGCCAAGGCGGGGGACAGGAAGTCCTGGCCGGAGGGCTCCCAGTGCGCGGGGGCGTCATGGTCGTCGGTGAACCAGGACCGCAGCCGGCCGGCCGCGGAGTCGAGCACCGGCTCCGGCAGCCCGGCCGTCCTGCCGGCGTCGAGGATCAGACCGAGGCCGAAGGCGCTGTTGTTGTGGACGCCGTGGCGCACCGGGTAGGTGGCCTTGGGCAGCCAGGCGGCCAGCAGGTCGCCGACGGCCGCGACCCCGGGGGCCAGGGCGTCGGCCCAGCGGTCGCCGTCGGGGGTGGCGAGCGCCCGGCACTCCGCCGCGAGGGCGATCAGCCAGGCCCAGCCGTAGGGGCGCTCGAAGTGCGGCCGGCCGCGCAGGTAGTCCGCCTCGACCTCGATGTTCTCGCGGGTCAGATGGGTGTCGAGGACCTCGCGGATCCGGGTGGTGAGCGTGGCCGGGAGGTCGCCGGTGGTGGAGAAGCGGCGCATCAGGCGGACGAGCAGCCAGTGCATGTGCACCGTGGAGTGCCAGTCGTAGCCCCCGTAGAACGCGGGGTGCAGCGTGCGCGGCGGCACGAGTTCCTCGGGCCCGGCGTAGAGGTGCGCGGGTGCGTTGGGGTACTCGCGTACGACGTTGGCGAGGGCCAGTTCGGCGAAGGGGACGGCGTGCGCGGCGGGGAGCGCGGGGGACATCGGGAGACTCCAGAGGGGTGGGGCGCGGGACAGGCGGTGGGGGCCGACGGGCCCGGTCCGGGCGGCGCGGATCAGAAGGCGAAGAGGGCCATGATCGCGGCGTTGCAGACCAGCAGGGCGGCGGCCGTGGGCAGCTGGGCCTTGATCGGGCCGTACGGGTCCTTGAGTTCGAGGAGCGCCGCCGGGACCAGGTTGAAGTTGGCGGCCATCGGCGTGACGAGGGTCCCGCAGAAGCCGCAGAGCATGCCGATCGCGAGGACTGCGGGCGCGTTGCCGTTCATCTGCTCGATGAGCACGGGCCAGCCGATCGCCGCCGTCATCACGGGGAACGCGGCGAAGGCGTTGCCCATGACGATGGTGAACAGCGCCATGCCGCCGCAGTAGACGGCCACGGCCAGGAGCCTCTGCCCGTCCGGCAGTACGGCCTCGGTGATCCTTCCGACCTGCTCCCCGACGCCCGCGGACTGGAAGATCGAGCCGAGCACGGAGAGGAGCTGCGGCAGGATCAGCGCCCAGCCCATCGACTCCAGCATGTTGCGCCCGGCGTGCAGCGGTACGGAGATCCTCCGCTCGCGCAGCAGCACCATGCCCACGACCAGCGCGGCGATGGCGCCGACCCCGAGGCCGAGGATGGTCTCGTAACCGGGCTCCAGGACCGGTTCGCCGCCGATCTTCCAGTTCTTCACCAGCGTCGCGCAGATCATCGCCACGACGGGGATGGTGAGCGCGGGGAGGAACAGCTTGCTGCCGAGGCGGGCGGCCGAGGCTGCCCGCTTCTCGCGGGGAGGGGTGTGCGACTCGCCCTTGCCGGTGAGGCCGAATCCGCCCAGGACGATCAGGACCAGTACGGCCACGCCCAGGGGTTCGGCGGGGAGGGACTTGTCGACGACCCCGGTGGAGTAGAAGAACGCGGAGCCCAGCAGTCCCCAGAAGCCGGCGGAGCCGAAGCGCTTGGGGTTGGTGCGGTCCACGGCCATCTGCCCGGCCATGACGAGGAACACCGCGCCGACCAGCCAGAAGAAGTACTCGGACGTGATCACTTGGCGTCCTCCGTCCGGATCCCGGCGTGTGCCGTGAGGTCGTTCTCCGCGGCGGCGACGGCGAGTTCGCGCTCCAGCTGCCGGTCGAGGTTGAGCAGGCGTGCCCCGTGGATCAGGAAGGCGCAGATCGCGGAGGGGATCGCCCAGAGAGCGAGGTGCAGGGGTTCGAGGTGCTGGTCGTACGTGGAGTTCACGAAACCGGTGATCAGCAGGATCGACCCGATGGCGATGAAGCAGTCCTCACCGAAGAACACCCCGATGGTGTCGGCTCCGGACGCGTGCGAGCGGACCTTCTCGCGCACCTTCTGCGGCAGCGGCCGGCCCGCCTTGGCCTCGGCGGCCGCCTCGGCCATCGGCGCGATCAGGGGCCGCACGCTCTGCGCGGGACCGCCGATGCTGGTGAGCCCGACGGAGGCGGTGAGCTGGCGTATCAGCAGGTAGATCGTCAGGAACCGGCCGGTGGTCAGCTTGCCCAGCTTGCCGATGAGGGTGCGGGCCTGCTCCTGGAGCCCGTAGCGCTCCAGCAGCCCGATGACGGGCAGTGTGATGACGAAGACCGTCACCGAGCGGGCGGAGGCGAAGCTGCTGCCGAAGGAGGCCAGCACCTCCTGGGGCGAGAGCTTGCCGAGCAGTCCCGTGATGATGCCTGCGGCACCCACCACGAGGAGGGGGTTGCGGCGGGTGGCGAATCCGAGGATCACCACGAGCACGCCGAGGAGAACGATCACGCGTCGGCCTTCTTCCGCGCAGGGACGTGGCGGTGCACGGTCCTGGTCAGACGGGGGTGTCAGCCGAGACCCTAGGGTCTTGTTCAACAATCCCACAAGGGTGTGAGCTACATCGATCGTGATCCGCGGCGGCCAGAGGGCGGGTAATGAGTGAACTGTCCGCATAAGGCGGTATTTGCAGTGGAGTCCGGGCGTGCGGGGTCTGCGGATGGGGGCCGGTGATCGTGGAACAAGCTGGGCCGGGGGTGGCGTCCTACCGCTCGGTGAGCCGCTGCGCGTACGCCTCGGCCACCTGGCGCCGGGAGTCCTCCAGGTAGAAGGCGAGCGCCCGCTCCGCACCGGCCGCGTCCCCCGCGGTGAGCCGGTCCGTGATGTCGCGGTTGCGGGTCAGATAGGGCTCGTGGAAGCGGCGGGGGTCGGCCATCACGTGGAACGCGAGCCGCAGCTCGGCGAGTACGTTGCGCATCAGCTCGTCGGTGCGGGGGCTGCCGGCCAGCCCGGCCAGTGCCTGGTGGAACCGGATGTTGGCGGTGGAGCAGGCCGGCCAGTCGTCCCGGAGCGCGGCCTCCTCGCCCGCGGACACCGCCGCCTCGACGGCCGTCAGTCCGTACGGCGGCTCGTCGAGTGTGTGCAGGGCCGCGCACTCGACGAGGAGCCGCACCCGGTAGATGTCGACCACGTCGTCCACCGCCAGGACCCGGACGAAGACGCCGCGGTTGAGCCGGTGTTCCAGCAGGCGTTCATGCGAGAGCAGGCGGAACGCCTCGCGCAGGGTGTTGCGCGACACCGCCAGGGCGCCGCTGATGCTCTCCTCGGAGAGCCGGCTCCCCGGCGGGAAGTAGCCCTCGGTGATCCGGTCCCGCAGGACGGCGGCGACCCGCTCGGCCGTGCCGGACCGCTCCAGGGAGGTGCTGTGCGCGGCCAGTTCGGAGAGGTCCGGTGTGCCACCGGCCGTCCAGCCGCTCTTCGTGCCCGCCATGCCCCGTCCCCTGTCCGTCGTGCCCGCGC
The DNA here is from genome assembly GCF_042755185.1 of Streptomyces sp. NPDC059166. Lineage (NCBI taxonomy): Bacteria > Bacillati > Actinomycetota > Actinomycetes > Kitasatosporales > Streptomycetaceae > Streptomyces > Streptomyces sp. NPDC059166. Next base: position 24,073 of record NZ_JBHZCI010000004.1, read on the forward strand.
GCCGGTCGCGCGGTCGTGCCCGCTGTGCCTGCTGTTGCCGGGGGCAGGGCGTGCCTGGTGTCCCGTCAGGTGTGCGCAGTGCACAGTGAACCGTACGAGTGTCCCAGGTGGTGAGCGGGTCCTTGTCAGATTGTTGAACAATCGCTAGCGTGAGTGTGTGACGGATCTGACGAGTGTGACGCCCCCGGCGCGGCCGATGGACCTCAACGCGGACCTGGGCGAAGGGTTCGGCCGCTGGACCCTCACGGACGACGAGGCGCTGCTGGAGTGTGTCACCAGCGCCAACGTCGCCTGCGGCTTCCACGCGGGGGACGCCTCCACGATGCGGCGGGTCTGCGACGTCGCCGCCTCGCGTGACGTGCGCATCGGGGCCCAGGTCTCCTACCGGGACCTGGCCGGCTTCGGACGGCGCTCCATGGACGTACCCGCCGCCGAGCTGACCGCGGAGATCGCCTACCAGATCGGTGCCCTGCGGGTCTTCGCCGAGTCGGCCGGTTCGGTCGTGTCCTACGTCAAACCGCACGGCGCCCTCTACAACCGGGTGGTCCGGGACGACGACCAAGCGGCGGCCGTCGTCGCCGGGGTACTGCTCGCGGGCGGTCGCCCGGCGGTCCTCGGGCTGCCCGGTTCGAGACTGCTCGCCCACGCGGAGGCGGCGGGGCTGCCCGCCGTCGAGGAGGCCTTCGCCGACCGCGCCTACACCCCACAGGGCACGCTGGTCCCCCGCAGCGAGCCGGGCGCCGTGGTCCACGACGCCGACGAGGTCGTACGCCGCAGTGTCGGCATGGCCGTCGACGGGGCGGTGGACTCGATCGACGGCGGCAGGATCGCCGTGGCGGCCCGTTCCCTGTGCGTCCACGGAGACACCCCGGGCGCCTCGGCCATCGCCCGGAGGGTCAGGTCGGCACTGGAGGAAGCCGGCGTGCACGTAAGGGCGTTCGCGTGAGCGGCGTCAGGGTGCGCACGGCGGGACCGCACGCGCTCCTCGTCGAACTCGGCTCCGGGCAGGAGGCGGAGGCCTTCCACGCCGAACTGCTGCGCCGACGCGACGCCGGCGACCTCCCCGCCGTACGCGAGATCGTCCCCGGCGCGCGCACCGTGCTGCTGGACGGGGTGGAGGACCGTGCGCTCGCCGGGCGGATGCGGTCGTGGGCCGTGCCGCCGCTGAGCAGGGAGGACGGCGACGCCGTCGAGATCCCCGTCGTCTACGACGGCCCGGACCTCACCGATGTCGCCGAGGCGTGGGGGGTCGGCGCCGATGAGGTGCCGCGCATCCACGCGCGTACGGAATTCCGGGTGGCCTTCTGCGGGTTCGCCCCCGGCTTCGGGTATCTCACGGGACTGCCGGAGGACTTGGGCGTGCCGCGCCGTGCCACCCCCAGGACCCGGGTGCCCGCCGGGGCCGTCGCCCTCGCGGGGCCGTACACCGGCGTCTATCCGCGCCCCTCGCCCGGCGGCTGGCAGCTCATCGGCCGGACGCCCGATCCGGGGATCCTCTGGGACCCGGCACGGGAACCGGCCGCGCTGCTGAGCCCCGGGGTCCGGGTGCGGTTCGTACCGGTGGGGGTGGCGGGATGAGCGCGGCCGTCGAAGTGGTGCGGGCCGGCGCGCTCACCACCGTCCAGGACGAGGGCCGCACGGGCTGGGCCCATCTCGGCGTGCCCCGGGCGGGCGCGCTGGACCGTCCCGCGATGCGGCTGGCCAACCGGCTCGTCGGCAACGCCCCCGACGCGGCGGTGCTGGAGACCACGGTCACCGGGGTCGCGGTCCGGGTGACCGGGGACCGGCCGGTGCTCGCGGTCGTCGGCGGGGCCGGGTGCCGGGTCACGGTCGACGGACGTCCGGCCCCCTGGGGCGCGCCCGTGCGCGTACCGGCGGGCGCGGTCCTGGAGGCCGGGCCCGCCCTCCAGGGGCTGCGCGGATACCTGGCGTTCGCCGGTGGCCTGGTGCCCGAGCCGGTGCTCGGCAGCCGGTCCGCCGACCTGCTCTCCGGGCTCGGCCCGCCGGTCCTGCGCACCGGCGACGTGCTGAGGCTCGGCACGCCCGGCGGAGCCCCGTACGCGGACACCGTGCCCTGGCCGGGCGCCCCCGAGGAGCTGGTGCTGCCCCTGCACCTGGGGCCCCGCGACGACTGGTTCACCGAGGCGGCACTGCGCACGCTGACCAGTGCGGTGTACACCGTCTCGGAGCGCAGCAACCGCATCGGTCTGCGCGTCGACGGCCCCGCCCTGGCACGTGCCCGGGAGGGCGAACTGCCCAGCGAGGGCATGGTGCTGGGCGCGGTGCAGGTGCCACCGGACGGACTGCCCGTGGTCTTCCTCAACGACCATCCCACGACGGGGGGTTACCCGGTCGTCGGCGTCGTCGCCGAAGCCGCCCTGGCGGGGGCGGCCCAGGCGGCCCCGGGGGTGCCGGTGAGATTCGTACGGGCGTGACGGGAACCGGGGGGCGGGCATCGGCCAACAGGAGGTGACCGTGCCCGCCTCCCCGAGGGAAGCCGATGATCCCGAGAGCCGACCAGTGACCGCCCCGCCGTGGTGCGGAGCGCTGGAAGTCACCCCCGGCGCGTACGAGTACGCCGAGTCCGACGCGTCGGTCGTGCGGCGCTCCCTGGAGGACCCCGACGCCTTCGCCGCGCTGTTCGACCGGTATGCCGACGACATCCACGGGTACGCCGCCAGGCGCCTCGGCACGGAGGCGGCCGACGACCTGATGGCCGAGACCTTCGTGATCGCCTTCCAGCGGCGGCGCGGCTACGACCTGTCCAAGCCGCACGCACGCCCCTGGCTCTACGGCATCGTCACCAACCTGGTCCGGGGGCACCGGCGCGCCGAGGCCCGGCGGCTGCGGGCGATGGCACGCGCGGCGTACACCTCGCCGGGCGAAGGGGAGCCGCTCGCGGACCGGGTCTCGGCCAGGGTCAGCGCCGAGGGCATCCGAGCCGAACTGGCCGGGGCTCTCGCCGCGTTGCCCGCCCGCTACCGGGACGTGCTGCTGGTGGTGGCCTGGGGTGACCTGGACTACGCGGAGGCGTCGGTAGCGCTGGGCGTACCGGTGGGGACCGTGCGTTCGCGGCTGCACAGGGCGCGGAAGCGGCTCCGCGAGGCACTCGGCGGTGCGGACCCCGCCCGACTTCACGACGACTCCGAGGAGCCAGGTCATGGATGAACTCACTGCGCTGCGCGAACTGGAGCCGGAGGTTTCGTCGCTGACGGATGAGGCACGGGCCGCCGCCCGCTCCCGGCTGGCCGTAGCCATGGCGCGGGAGCGCACGGGCAGCCGTGGTCCGTCGCGGAGGCTGGTGCTGCGTACCGCCTTCACCGCGACGGTGGCCGCGGCGGTGACGGGGGTCGTCGTCGCCACCAAGGACGGGCGGGGCGGTGGCGGGCCGCGCACCCTGAACGCGGCGCAGGTGCTGCACCGGGCGGCGGAACGCACGCGCGCCGAGGACGCGGACATCACGGTGCCGCGCGGCGACCAGTACCTCTACTCGCGGGAGGTCTACACGCGGACCATGATCGTCAGCGGGAGGCGTACGACGCACACGGACGAGTTCTGGATCTCCGAGAACGGCTCCCGGACCTCGCGCTATCTGTACGACGGGCGGATCAAGGACGAGCCCCCGTTGACCGAGCACGAGGTGGCATGGCCGCCGACGGCGTACGCGAAGCTGCGTGAGATGCCCGCAGACCCGGACGGCCTCCTCGTGGCGCTCGGGCACGCCGAGTACCGCCGCACGGAGGATGAGGCGCAGAGCGCGTACATGGACCTCCTGCTGTTGATGCGGGGGCCGCGTGTGCTGCCCCCGGGGCTGCGGGCGGCCGCGTTCGAGGCGTTCGCGAAGCTGCCGGGCATCGTGATCCAGGACGGCGAGGTGGACGCGCTGGGCCGGCGAGGGATCGGGGTCACGCTCGGCGGGCAGTCGTTCGGCCTCGTCTTCGAGCGCGGTACGTGTGCCTACCTGGGGCTCCGTCAGGAGGGCGTACGAGGTGCGCGGCCGGTAGGGAAGGAACTGCGGGGCGGCGAGAAGTACCTGGAGGTGAGAGCCCTCGTGGCGTCCGGAGTCGTTGACGAGATCGGGCAGCGGCCCCGGTAGGCGGGTGGGGCACGCCGGTCGGGGGGCGGGCGTGCCCCGTCCCGTCTTTCCGGCACACCGTCCAGCACGTTACCGAAGCGTAACTTACCGACGAGTTACTTCAGGTAACCCCGCGATGCTAGCTTGCGCTCACCTTCATCGGAGCAGAGCGAGGAGTGAGCCGTGAGTCCGCGCAAGACCACCCGTTCGAGCTCGACCGTGAACACCACCCACCCCCTGGAACCCCGTCGGCCGGGACGCCGTGCGGGGCGCCTGCTGACCCTGTCGGTGGCGTCCGTCGCCGCGGCGGCCTGCCTCGGTGCGGCGGCCGTGCCGGCCTCCGCCGCCGGGGACGCCGGATCGGAGCCGGTGGCGTCCCGGGGGGTCACCATCCCCGCCTTCTACAACCCGCCGGCGCAGCTGCCCTCCGCCGACGGGACCCTCGTGCGCACGGAACCGCTGCCCCTCGGACTGAGCCTCCCGGGGCTCGACGGGCGGCAGATGCCCGGTACGGCGACCCGGCTGATGTACAAGTCCACCGACGCCAACGGGGCGCCCGTCGCCGTCACCGGTGCCTACATCGAGCCGTCGGCCGCCTGGAAGGGCGGCGGCGAACGCCCGCTGGTCGCGCTCGCCTCGGGGACGATGGGGCAGGGGGACCAGTGCGCCCCCTCGCTGTCCCTCCAGCGTCCGCTGGCCATCGGTGAGGGCACGGTCTCCATCGGCTACGACAACATCGCGGTCTACCGCCTCCTCGCCGCCGGTGCGGCCGTCGTCGTCACCGACTACGCCGGCCTCGGGACCACCGACCGGCTCCACACCTACGTCAACCGCCTCGACGAGGGTCACGCCCTGCTGGACGCGGCCCGTGCCGCGCGCTCCGTCGAGGGCGCCTCCGTCACCGCCGCGTCGCGGGTCGGCCTCTACGGCTACAGCCAGGGCGGCGGTGCCAGTGCGTCGGCCGCCGAACTGCAGCCCACGTACGCCCCCGACGTCAACCTGGTGGGCACCTACGCCGGTGCCCCGCCCGCCGACCTCACCGAGGTCATGAAGGGCATCGACGGCAGCGCCCTGGCCGGCGCGCTGGGCTGGTCGATCAACGGGTTCGCCCAGACCGACCCCGAACTGAAGGCCATCGTCGACGCCCACACCAACGACACCGGCAAGGCCGCCCTCAAGGGCACCTCCACCATGTGCGTCGGCGACGCGCTCCTCGGCTACGGCTTCACCAGCAGCAGGAAGTGGACGTCCGACGGCCGCTCCCTCGCCGAGATCATCGCCGACGAGCCGAAGCTGCAGGCGATCCTCGCGAAGCAGCGCATCGGCAACCTCAAGCCGACGACGCCCGTGCGGCTGGTGACCGGCGTGCACGACGACATCGTCGGGCACGGGCAGGCCCGTCAGCTCGCCGTCGACTGGTGCCGCAAGGGCGGCAACGTGACCTACGAGGCCGTCCGGCTCCCCAACCTCGGCGACAAGATCCTCACCAACCACCTCGCCCCCTACCTCACCGACCAGGGCAGCGCCATCTCCTGGATGACCGACCGCCTGTCCGGCAAGAAGGCGTCCTCCAACTGCTGGTCGATGCCGATCCAGCCCTGACGACCGTCCCTCCGCGACCTCCGGGGCCGCGGCACACCCCTCCCGGGCGTGCCGCGGCTCTCGTGCATCCACCCGTACGCGTTCGTGGGGGAGGCTGCGCCCCGGGTGGCCGACCCGTAGTCTGGTTATTGGACTAGACCTGTAGGTCCGTAGCCGCTCCGAGGGAATGGAACACCATGAGCAACCGTGCAGTCCTGGAGGTGATCGCTCTCGACGCGGAGGACGCGGTCGCGGCGCAGGCGGGCGGTGCGGACCGCCTCGAACTGGTCACCGACATGGCGGCCGACGGCCTGACGCCCCCGCTGGCGGTCTTCGAGGAGATCCGCGACGCCGTCGGCATCCCGCTGCGGGTCATGATCAGGGTGGCGGACGGGTTCGCCGCCGGTGACATCGACGTACTCGTGGAGAAGGTCCGGACGCTGCGGGACGCGGGGGCGCGGGAATTCGTGCTCGGCTTCCTCGACGAGGGAGGCCACGCCGACCTGGTCGCCGTGGAGCGGCTCGTCGCGGAGTTCGAGGGCTGCCCGTGGACCTTCCACCGCGCCATCGACCGGGCGTCCGACCGTGACGTCCTGCGCAAGCACCTCGCCGACCTGCCGGGCCTCGACACCTACCTCACGGCCGGCTCCCCGGACGGCGTCGACGCCGGCATGGAGACGCTGCTCGCCGAGGCCTCCCGCTCGGACCAGCCGGGCTACGAGCCGCAGATCATGGTCGGCGGCGGTCTGCGCCTGGAACACCTGCCGCGCCTCCTCGCGGCGGGCGTCGACGCCTTCCACATCGGCGGCGCCGCCAGGCCGGACGGCTGGAGCGGCCCGGTGGACGCGGCTGCGGTACGGGAGTGGCGCGAGGCGCTCGACGGCTGAGCGCCGGGGTGACCGGCAGCGAGGAGCGGAACGGGAGCGTTCGTCACCCGTTCCGCCGCTCCGGCGTGCCCCGGCCGGACGACCGGCCTTGAATGCGGAGTGTCCCAGGTGTCCGGTCCAGCCCCGGAGTTCCCATGTCACGACTGCGGCCACCCAGCCACTCCCGGACGGCCGCGCCACGGGCGGGGGTGCTGCACCGGACCGGATCGTGGTGCGCACGGCACTTCGTCGTCGTCCTCGTGCTGTGGCTCGCCGCGCTCGCCGCACTCCAGGTCCTGCACCACGCGTACGGCGGCGACTACTCCGACGACTTCTCCATCTCCGGCACCCAGTCGCAGGACGGCCTGGACGTGCTGAAGGCCCATTCCCCCTCGGCGGGCGGCTACAGCAGCCAGGTGGTGGTGCACGACGCGGACAAGTCGCTCAGCGGGCTGAGCAGCCAGATGTCCACCGCCGTGGCGGACCTCCAGAAGCTGCCCGAGGTGCTGTCCGTCCAGAACCCGCTCACGGCGCAGAGCGGCAGCAGCGGCGGCGGGCAGAACGTGGGGCCGCTGTCCACCGACGGCCGGACGGCCTACATCACCGTCCGGTTCAGCGTGCAGCCCTCCACCCTCGGCGCCGGTTACCTCGACGGCGTGGACTCGGCGGTGAAGCCGCTGCGCTCGGCGGGCGCCGAGGTGGAGTACGGCGGCCCGCTCGGCGAACTCGCGCGGCCCGCGGCGAACGACCGGGTCAGCGAGGCCATCGGCTTCGGGGTGGCCGTCGTCGTCCTGCTGCTCGGCTTCGGCAGTCTGCTGGCCGCGCTGCTGCCCCTGGTCACCGCGCTGATCTGCGTCGTCTGCGGGCTCGCCCTCCTCGGGCTGCTGGCCGCCGCGACGACCTTCGCCACCGTGTCCCCGACCCTGGCCACGATGATCGGGCTCGGTGTCGGCATCGACTACGCGCTCTTCCTGGTCACCCGGCACCGCCAGAACCTCATGGACGGCCGCGATCCGGTGGCCGCGGCCGGGGCGGCCACGGCCACCAGCGGACGGGCGGTGCTGCTGTCCGGGTGCACGGTGATCATCGCGCTGTGCGGGCTCTGGGTCTCCGGCATCGGCTTCATCGGCAAGCTGGGACTTGCCGCGGCGGTCACCGTGGTCACTGCCGTGCTCGGGGCCCTCACCCTGGTGCCGGCCGTGCTCGGGCTGATCGGGCGGCACATCGACCGGATCCACGTCCGCAGGCCGATCGCCGAGGTCGAGGCCGCCGGGCCGGCCCCGGACGCGGGGGCGGGCGGTCCGGCGGGTGAGGGGCAGGGGGCCGGTGCGCGGAGCCCCCGGAAGGACGGCCAAGAGTCGGCCGGTGACGGCCAGGAGACCGGGCAGGGCACCTGGCACCGGTACGCGCGCCGGGTGGAGCGCCGGCCGTGGTGGTTCCTGACCGGCGGCGTCGTCGCGCTGGCGGTGCTCGCCTTCCCGCTGTTCTTCATCCAGCTCGGGCACATCGGGGACGGCGCCGACCCCAAGTCCTTCACCGACCGGCGGGCGTACGACCTCATGTCCTCGGCGTTCGGCCCCGGCTCGAACGGTCCGCTGACCCTCGTCATCGACCAGACCGAGGTCCCGCAGAGCGACCGTTCGGATCTGGAGAACCAGGCGAAGCAGGTCTTGGCCAAGGTGCCGGACGCCGCTGTGATCACACCGCTGACCGCGACCTCGGACGGGGACGTCCTCACCGCCACCGCGTACTCCGTCGCCGCGCCCCAGGACGAACGGACCACGGACCTGGTCAACCACCTGAAGGACGACGTGCTGCCCGACGCCGTCTCCGGCACCGCGGCGAAGGGCTACGTCACCGGGACTACGGCCGCCCAGGTCGACTTCCTGGACATCGTCTCCAGCCGGCTCCCGCTCATCATCGCCGTGGTCGTCGGGCTCGCCTTCCTCGTCATCCTGGCGGTGTTCCGCGGGGTCCTCGTCGCGCTCAAGGCGGCCGTGCTCAACGTGCTGTCGATCGCCGCCTCGTACGGGGTGGTCGTCGCCGTCTTCCAGTGGGGCTGGGGAGGCCCCGCGCTCGGCGTCTCGGGGGACGTGCCGATCGAGAGCTACGTCCCGATGATGATGTTCGCCATCGTCTTCGGCCTCAGCATGGACTACGAGATCTTCCTGCTGTCCCGCATCCACGAGGCGTGGACGGCCACCCGGGACCCCAGAGGCAGCGTCGCGCACGCCCTGGAGATCACCGCCCGGGTCATCACCTGCGCCGCGCTGATCATGGTCAGCGTCTTCGCGGCCTTCATCATCAGCGACAACATCGTCGTCAAGATGCTGGGCCTGGGCCTCGCCGTCAGCGTGCTCATCGACGCCACCGTGGTCCGGCTGCTGCTGGTGCCCGCCGTGATGACCCTGCTGGGCCGCGCCGCCTGGTGGACCCCCCGGTGGCTGGACCGGATCCTGCCGCACCTCGACCCGGAGGGGCCGGAGGGCCGGGAACCGTCCGCCGCGCCCGTTCGTCACTGAAAGTAGGCGAACGAAGGGGGATCGTGACCGTGTCGGTGACGCTGGGCGAAGAGATCATGCTGCTGTCCCTGGACGACGAGTCCGGAGCGGCGAAGAACAGGCAGGCCGCCGGCTGGGCGGTCGCCGGCGGAATCGTGCTCGAACTCGTCCTGGCGGGACGCCTCTCGGCGGACGGAGGGCGGTTCACGGTGACGGACCGCACCCCCACCGGGACGGGTCTCCTCGACGAGCGGCTCGGGCTGATGGACGCCTGGGCGGCGAGGAAGAGCAAGCCGCCCAAGGTGACGGACTGGCTGACGAAGGACCACGACAAGGCGGTCGGCGCCACGATCGAGAGCCTGCGCGCACGCGGGCTGGTGCACGAGGAGCGGCAGAAGGTTCTGGGGCTCTTCCCGGTGCGCCGCTACCCCGAGGCCGACGGGGCGGCCGAGCGTGAGGTGCGCGAGCGCCTGGACTCGGTGGTGCTGTGCGGCGTGGACCCGGACGACCGCACGGCCGGTCTCATCGCCCTGATACACGCAGCGAAGCTGCACGGTCTCGCCTTCCCCGGCCGTCCGGCACGCGAGGTGAAGCCGCGCATGGAGAAGATCGCGGACGGCCAGTGGGCCGGGGAAGACGTCCGTAGGGCGATCCGCGACATGCAGGCCGCGATGGTCGCGGTCACCGTCGCCACCACCGTGGTGGTCACGGGCTGAACCGTCCGGATCAGGCCGTGCCCGACCCGGACGAAGGTCCTACGCGAGCTGTTCCGGCAGCGGGGCCGCGTGCAGCACCGTGAGGCCGGACACCGCACGGGTGAGCCCCACGTAGAGGCGGCGCAGGCCGGTGCGTTCGTCTGGTTCGCCGTCGACCACGGCCGCCGGCTCGTCGAGCACGACGTAGTCGTACTCCAGGCCCTTCGCGAGGGACGCGGGGACCAGGGTCAGCCGGGAGTCAGCGGTCGTCTCCTCGCCGGGGGAGAGGACCGCGTGGCCCGCCGCCGCGAGGGCGTCGGCCAGGGCGGGGATGCGCGCGTCGGCGGCGATCAGGCCGATCGAGCCCTCGTGCCCGAGCGATTCCTCGCACGCCGCGACGACCGCCGCGTCCATCTCCTCGGCGGAGGCGACCTCGCGTACCGCAAGGGAGCCGGGCGTCTCACGGACGGACTCCACCGGGGCCAGGCCCGGCGAGATCGAAGGCAGCAGCCGCGAGGCGTACGCGATCACCTCGCGCGGCACACGGAAACCGGCCGTGAGCTCCTCCACGACCGCGTCCGCCTTGCCCAGGTGGAACAGCGCCTGCTCCCAGCTCTGCGTCGACCACGGGGTGGTGCCCTGCGCCAGGTCGCCGAGGACGGTCGCCGACCCCGTCGAGCAGCGGCGGCCCACCGCCCGGTACTGCATGGGGGAGAGGTCCTGCGCCTCGTCGATCACCACATGGCCCAGCGAGTGGGTGCGGGCGACCAGGTCGGCGGCCTCGTCGATCAGCACCGCGTCCGCGGCGGTCCACCTCGCCGACTTCACGCTGCGGGCCGGCTTCGCCATGAGGATCCGCTTCTGCTCGTCCTCGTCGAGGACATCCGCGGCGTGCTCGGCCAGGAACTCCGCGTCCGTCAGCAGCCGCAGCACCAGCTTCGCCGGGTCCACCGCAGGCCAGATCGCCTTCACGGCGGCCTTGACCGCGGGATTGCGCGCCACCGAGTTCTGCACCCGGTCGTCCGGGGCCTCACCCGCCTCCTCCATGCGCACGAGCACGGCGTGCGCGATGCGCTGCGGCAGGGCCTCGTGGGCCGCGCCGTACCGCATGTCGCGGGCCAGCAACTCGCCGACCATCTCCTCGACCTCGTACGCGGGGACGCGCCAGCGGCGGGAGCCGCGCACCACGACGACCGGCTCGGTGGGAGGGGTGACGTGCGAGCGGATCGCCCGGCGCAGCACCTCCGCCATCCGGGCGTCGCCCTTGATCACGGCGGCTACCGCCTCGTCCGTGCCCCGCACCTCGACCCGGGCGGCCACCAGGTCCTCGACGGTGGCCTGCTGGACCTCCAGCTCGCCCAGCGCCGGCAGCACCTGCTCGATGTAGTGGAGGAAGGACCGGTTCGGGCCGACGACGAGGGTGCCGGTCCGTGCGAGGCGCTCCCGGTGGGCGTACAGCAGATACGCCACCCGGTGCAGGCCCACCGCCGTCTTACCGGTGCCGGGGCCTCCCTGGACGCAGACCGTGCCGCCCAGCCCGCTTCGGACGATCTCGTCCTGCTCGGGCTGGATCGTCGCGACGATGTCACGCATCGGGCCCACACGGGGCCGCTCGATCTCCGCCTGGAGCAGCCTGCTGGTCTGCTGCGCCTCCGCCGGATCGGTGAGGTCCTCGTCCTCGTACGCGGTCAGCTCGCCCCCGGTGTAGCCGAAGCGGCGGCGGTGGCCGACGTCCAGGGGGTTGTTCCGGGAGGCCTGGTAGAAGGGCTGGGAGACCGGCGCGCGCCAGTCGATGACCATCGGGTCGCCCTGGGCGTCGTGGACGTGACGGCGCCCGATGTAGAAGCGCTCTCCCTCCGCTCCCTCCGCCTTCTCGGCACCGACCACGTGCAGGTAGTCGAGACGGCCGAAGAACAGCGGGGTGTGGGACAGGTCGGCGAGCGCCTTGATGCGGTCGTCGATCTGGGCCTGGAGGACCGCGGCGTTGACCCAGTTCGCGGTGACGTCGCGGATGTCGAGTGCCTGGACGTCCTCGCGCATGGCGCGCAGGGCGGCACGGGACGCGGCGAGGTGCGCCTGTTCCTTGACCAGGGGGTTGCTTGAAACTTCGTGCGCGGGCACGGTGTTGCCTCCGGCTTTTCGACGCAGGACGGCGGACAGGGCTCACCGCCCTGCCCGCTCGGGGACTTTCACACACGCGGATGCGCACGCGAGTGTGCGCGTGCGGCTGGTGTCGGCCGGTTTCCGTCCGGTCGGCGGCGCTCCCCCGGCTGCCGGCCGCTCGGAGACGGGCCGGTACCTCGGTGCGGGAGGCGGGCAGAGCGGAGATTGTATAGACCGGCGTCCCCCGACGCGAACGAATTACGGGCGGATCCCGGTACCCCCGCGCATCAGGGGTGTGCCGGGACCCGGGTACCGCGCGTCCCTCCCGTAGGGGAGTGCATACGACTCCAGGCCGACCCGCGCCCCCGCACGCTTCGGTCCGCAGGCCGATTCCGGGGGACGGGCGGGCGGAGCACCATGGAATGTATGAGCACCGCAGTCACCAACCCGCGCAGGACCGGCCCCGCGCACGGCGCCACGGCGGCGACCGGTCACCCGAGGAACAACCGCATGGGGAACGCGGTACGCGCCGTATCGGTCTTCGCACGCACCGCGTTCGGTGTGGCCGTCCTCGGTGAGTACGCGGAGGAGGCGGGCCTGGTCCGCCGCCACCGCTGAACCCGCACCCGTCGTCCCCGTCAGCTCTCCGACAGCAGCTCGTCCGCGTCGACGATCCGGTACGCGTACCCCTGCTCGGCCAGGAACCGCTGGCGGTGCGCCGCGAAGTCCTGGTCGATGGTGTCGCGGGCGACGACCGAGTAGAAGCGGGCCTCGTGCCCGTCGGCCTTCGGCCGCAGCACCCGGCCGAGCCGCTGCGCCTCCTCCTGGCGCGATCCGAAGGTCCCCGACACCTGGATGGCGACCGTCGCCTCCGGAAGGTCGATCGAGAAGTTCGCGACCTTCGACACGACCAGCACGTTGATCTCGCCCTGCCGGAACGCGTCGAAGAGCTTCTCGCGCTGCGCGTTGCTGGTCTCGCCCTTGATCACCGGGGCGTCCAGGTGCTCACCGAGCTCGTCGAGCTGGTCGATGTACTGACCGATGACGAGGGTCTGCTCGCCCCGGTGCTTGCGCACCAGCGCCTCGGTGACCTTCCGCTTCGTCGCGGTCGTCGCGCAGAACCGGTACTTCTCCTCGGCCTCGGCCGTCGCGTAGGCGAGGCGTTCGGAGTCCGTGAGGTTCACCCGGACCTCGACGCAGTCGGCGGGCGCGATGTAGCCCTGCGCCTCGATCTCCTTCCACGGGGCGTCGAACCTCTTGGGCCCGATCAGCGAGAAGACGTCCGACTCACGGCCGTCCTCACGCACCAGCGTCGCGGTGAGACCCAGGCGGCGGCGGGCCTGGAGGTCGGCGGTGAACTTGAAGACGGGCGCGGGCAGCAGGTGCACCTCGTCGTAGATCACCAGGCCCCAGTCGCGGGAGTCGAACAGCTCCAGGTGCGGGTAGATCCCCTTACGGCGGGTGGTCAGCACCTGGTACGTCGCGATGGTGACGGGCCGGATCTCCTTGCGCGTACCGCTGTACTCGCCGATCTCGTCCTCGGTCAGCGAGGTCCGCTTCACCAGCTCGTGCTTCCACTGCCGGGCGGAGACGGTGTTGGTCACCAGGATCAGCGTGGTCGCCTTGGCCTCGGCCATCGCACCGGCGCCGACCAGCGTCTTGCCCGCGCCGCAGGGGAGCACGACGACACCCGAGCCGCCGTGCCAGAACCCGTCGACTGCCTGCTTCTGGTACGGGCGGAGCGCCCAGCCGTCCTGGTCGAGATCGATCGGGTGCGCCTCGCCGTCGACGTATCCGGCGAGGTCCTCGGCGGGCCATCCCAGCTTCAGCAGCGTCTGCTTGATCTGCCCGCGCTCGGAGGGGTGCACGGCCACGGTGTCCGGGTCGATACGTGTCCCGACGAGCGGCTGGACCTTCTTGGAGCGGAGGATCTCCTCCAGCACGGGACGGTCGTTGGTGGTCAGCACCAGACCGTGGACCGGGTGCTTGGACAGGGTGAGGCGGCCGTACCGCGCCATCGTCTCGGCGATGTCGACGAGCAGGGCGTGCGGCACGGGGTAGCGCGAGTGCTCCACGAGCGCGTCGACGACCTGCTCCGCGTCATGGCCCGCGGCGCGGGCGTTCCACAGGCCGAGCGGGGTCACCCGGTAGGTGTGGATGTGCTCGGGGGCACGCTCCAGCTCCGCGAAGGGCGCGATGGCACGGCGGCAGGCCTCGGCCTGGTCGTGGTCGACCTCGAGGAGGAGTGTCTTGTCGCTCTGGACGATGAGGGGTCCTGACACGCGGCGCCCTTTCCGGCGTGGGGTGACCGCCCGGGTGCGAACGGTCAAACGTCCAGTGTGCCGCATCGGGCGCGCAAGGGGCGGGGGAGAGCCTGTACGGGACCGGAGGGCTTCGCTCAGGCCCCGGCGGCCGAACCGCCGGCGGAGTCGCTCCGGGCCGTCCACGCCGGGGCGGCCCCGACCAGGGAGTCGAGGCGTTCCAGCCGCTGGGCGGTGGGATCGTCGGCGGGCGTCATGACGATGATCCGCTCGCCGCGCGCCCGGTCCAGCCACAGGCTCTGGAACTGGACGTCGAGGGTGCCGACACGCGGCGACACGTACCGGCGCCGCTGGGTGCTGTCACCCACCACCTCGTACGACTCCCAGTACCGCACGAAGTCCGGCGACTCCTGGCGCAGCCGGTCGATCAGCGCGTTCCACCGGGGGTCGTCGCGGTGCTCCGGCTGCCGGTTGCGGAGCCTCGCGGTGATCTCGCGGAGGACGGTGTCCTCGTCGACCAGGCTGTCGCGCCAGCTCGGTTCGGTGAACATCAGCCAGGCGCAGTTGCGTTCCTCGACCGGGTACGTGTCCAGGTCGGCGAAGAGGTACCGGTAGGCGCGGTTGGCCGCGACCAGGTCGTAGCAGTCGGTCTGCACGGCGGCCGGGTACGGCAGCAGCTTGGCCAGGACGGCGGTGTGCTCCGGGCGCAGGTCCATGGGCGGCCCGGGCTCGGGGGCCGGGCCCCGGCCCGCGAGCACCATCAGGTGCCGGTGCTCGGCGGCGTCCAGGCGCAGGACGCGAGCCACCGCCTCCAGCACCTGGTCGGACGCGTTCCTGGCGCGGCCCTGTTCCAGCCACGTGTACCAGGTGACCCCGACGCCGGCGAGCTGCGCGACCTCCTCGCGCCGCAGACCGGGTGTGCGGCGCCGGCCGCTCGTGGGCAGGCCCACGTCACCGGGGGTCACACGGGCGCGGCGGGCGCGCAGGAAGGCGCCGAGGGCGCTGCGGTCGGATGCCGAAGTGGTCACCACCCCAGTGTCGTGCCCCGGGGCCGGTGGATCCAGGTAGTGCCGGTACCCGTATCACCAGGCTCCTGGTACCAGGATGGCGGCAGGCGGAGGGTCGCGGTCATGACCACGCAAACCCTTCCCACCGTGGACCCCGTGGCGCCGGTCCCGGCGCGCGCCCTCACGGGCGCCGGCCTCGCCGTCCTGCTCGTCGCGTACCTGCCCGTGAACATGACGTTCGGATCGGTCAACCTGCTCGAACCCGCGATCACCGAGGACCTCGGGGTGACCGCGTCGGGCGGGCAGCTGGTGCTGTCCGCCTACACCACGGCGTTCGCCGCGACCCTGGTCGTCGCGGGGCGGCTGGGGGACCGGTTCGGGCGGCGCCGGCTGCTCGCGGCCGGTGTCGGCGCGTTCGGTGTGGCCTCCGTCCTCGCCGCACTCGCGCCCGACCTGGTCACGCTCGTGGCGCTGCGCGCCGTACTCGGCCTCGCCGCGGGCCTGTTCACCCCGCAGGTCCTGTCCACCATCCAGTCCACGGCGCCCGGGAGGCTGCGCGCGCTGGGCGTCACCCTGTTCGCCGCCGTCAGCGGCATCGCGACCGTCACCGGTCAGCTCCTCGCGGGCGCCGTCGCCCAGGCCGCCGGTGACCACTGGGGCTGGCGGCTCGTCCAGATGCTCACCGGGGCGATAGGTGCGGCGGCGCTGCTCGCCCTGCGGACCGTGCCCGAGTCCCGTTCGGCGGCACCGCTCGCGCTCGACCTGCGCGGGGCCGTGCTCCTCGGCGCGGGTCTGCTCCTCGTCGTCGTACCGCTGACGCTCGGCACCTCCGCGGGCGGAGCCGCCCCGGTGCTCGCCATGCTGGCCGCGGGCGGCGCGGTCCTCGCCCTCTTCGCCCGCTCGCAACGCGCCGCCGAACGCCGGGGCGAACTGCCCGTCGTGCCGCCGAGCCTGCTGCGCACCCCGGTCGTACGCCAGGGGCTGATCATGACGCTGCTGTTCTTCACCAGTTACGGGGCGTTCCTGTTCGAGTTCTCGGCACTCTCCCAGGGCGCGTTCGGCGTGGACGCCTGGGGAGCGGTGGTGATGCTGCTCGGCTTCGGTGCGGCGTTCGTCGTCACCGCGCTCGCCCTGCCGGCCGTGGAACGCCGCACCGGACGCTGGACGATGACGGGTGCCGCGGTCGGGCAGGCGGCGGTGCTGCTGGCTCTCGCGCTCACGGTGAACGGTGCCCGCGGAGGGGCCCCGGCGGCCGTGCAGCCGCTGCTGATCCTGCTCGGTGTCAGCCAGGCCCTGATGTACGGCCCGGTCCTGCGTACGGTCCTGTCCCGCACACCGACCTGGGCGGCGGGCGTCGCCGGCGGACTCTTCACCACCCTTCAGCAGCTCGGCCTGGGCCTCGGCGTGGCTCTCCTGGGCGGTGTCTTCCATGCCGTGGCCGGCGCGACGGCGGGCGGCCCCGCCGCCGGACTCCCCCACGGGTTCGCGGTGGCCGTGGCCGTACAGGCGGTCCTCGCGGTGGCGTTCGCCCTGCTGGCCACCCGTGTCGCCCGGGCCGGAGAGGACGGCCGGAGGTGATCCGGACGCGCCCCGTGCCCGGAACCCGCCGCGTGCCGGACCACGCCACCCGCGACCGCGCCTCCGTCGTCGGCCGGGCGTACGAGGGCCGTCCCGTAGCGTGGAGGAGTGGACGGGACGGAGTCTGCCGGGACGGTGCCGGGCCCCGACGACCGGGCCTTCCCGGCGCACCATGCGCCGGGGTGCGCCGGTCTCGGGGAGCTGGACGCGCTCGTGACGCGGTGCCGCGCCTGTCCCCGGCTGGTCGCCTGGCGGGAGGAGACCGCCGAGGTGAAGCGCGCGGCCTTCCAGGACGAGGAGTACTGGGGGCGCCCGGTGCCCGGATTCGGGCCCCCGGACGCGACGGTGGCCGTGGTCGGGCTGGCGCCCGCCGCCCACGGGGGCAACAGGACCGGCCGGATGTTCACGGGCGACGCGGCCGGTGACTTCCTCTTCGCCGCGCTGCACTCCGTGGGCCTCGCCTCGCAGCCGTCGTCCGTCCGCCCCGGCGACGGTCTGACGCTGCGCGGCGTACGGCTCACCTCGCCGGTGCACTGCGCGCCCCCGGCCAACAGGCCCACACCGGGGGAACGCGACACCTGCCGGGCGTGGCTCTCGGCCGAGCTGGACCTGCTGAGCCCGGGGCTGCGGGCCGTGGTCGTCCTCGGCGGCTTCGGCTGGCAGGCCCTGTTCACGGTGCTGGCCGACGCCGGGTGGCGGGTGCCCCGCCCGCGCCCCGCCTTCGGCCACGGCGCCCATGTGGTGCTGCCCGCCACCGCGAGAAGGCAGGAGCTCCATCTGCTGGGCAGTTACCACCCGAGTCAGCGCAACACGTTCACCGGCCGGCTCACCATGCCGATGCTCGTCGGAGTGCTCAGGGAGGCCGCCGGCCTCGGCGGACTGCCGGCTCCCTGAGCCGTCGGGCCGTCCGTCCGTAGCCGTCGGGCCGTCCGTCCGTAGCCATCGCGCCGTCCGGCGGTCGCCCGGCTTTCGCGACGTCAGTTCGTCTGCTCGTCGGCGAGTTCGGCGACGCCCGTGATCCGGTGCAGGGGGTAGGTGCGGACCTCGTCGGCCGTGTGGTCGTACCCCGTCACGAAGCCGCCCTCGACCTTGACCGGGGCGATGACCCGCTGGCTGGCCGCGCCGTCCGCGTTGACGTACCCGATCCAGACCGCGGACCCCGTCATCGCCGCGGCCTGCACGGTCGCCAGGGTGTCCGCGGGCGTGGTGCGGGGGAGCGAACCCGCTGCTGCGGCGGGGGAGTCCTGGTCGTCCCGCTGGACGGCCCTCGCCGCGCTGTCCCCGGCCCGGACCGCGCGCACCGCGGCGGCGAGAAGGGTGGCGTCCGGGACCGGGGGCCCCTCGGGGACGGGGACGGGGGGCGTGCGGGGAGGGGTGCGCCGGGCGCCGGCGCGGGTGATCAGCACATCCCCCTCGGCGGATTCGGCGGCCGGGGCGTAGCCCATCTCGCGCAGCCCGTCGAGCAGTGAGGCGGGGTCGGTCTGCGCGGCCAGGACCGTCGGGGCGAGCCGGCGCAGCCGCAGGGCGGCCGAACGCTTGTCGGCCAGGATCTCGTTGAGCACCGCCTCGTCGTCGCAGCGTACGTACGCGGAGGCCGCGCCGATCCGCAGATGACCGTGGCGGCGGGCCACGTCGTCGATGAGGTAGCTCAGCGGCTGCGGCACCGGCGTACGGCTGTGGGTGGCCAGGAAGGAGTGCAGGTCGGCGGCGGCCTGCCCGGCGTCGAGGGCCCGGCGTACGGAGCCCGGGGTGAAGCGGTAGACCGTCGCCCCGCCCTTGGACTCGACGTCGGCGAGGACCGACAGCATGCCGGCGAGGGGGCGTTCCAGCGGTCCGGGGGCGACCGCCGTCAGATCGGCCTGGAGCAGTACGTGGTCCAGGGGTTCGGGGATCAGCGGGGCGAGGAGGGAGGCGGCCTCGGCGGGGCCGTCGTCCAGCAGGGCGCGGGCCTGGGACGAGAGGGCGCCGCGGCCGGTGACGCCCAGCAGTTCCGCCTCGTTGACCGTCCACAGGGCGATCCGGGAGCGGAGGTCGGTGGCCTCGCCCTGGCCGGAGGCCCCGCCCGGTGCGGTGCCGCGCAGCGGGCGTTCCCAGCGGAGCCGGGCGAGCAGGGTCTGCGGGTCGGGCGCGGTGCCCGGCGGGAGGGTGGCGAACAGCGCGAGGACACGGCGGCGTACCTCGGGCGCGGGGGACCGGTCCAGGTCCGGGCCGAGCGCGGAGAGCGCCCGCCCCTTGGCGTCCTGACCGCCGATCAGGCCCGCCGTCCGGGTGGCGGCCAGCCAGGCTGTGGCCAGATGGGTCCAGCGGTCCTGGGCGGCCAGGTCCAGCCACTCGTCGGACGCGGGCGTCGGCGCGTACCGCTCGTCGGTCTCGCCGTCGGAGGCCAGCAGACCGGCGGCGTAGGCGAGTTCGATCCAGAAGGCGGCGACGGGCTCGGTGACGTCCAGCGAGGTGGCGGTGCGCTTCAGCTCGCGCACGCTCAGGCCGCCGGCGCGCAGGATGGCGGGGCCGCCGTCGTCCCAGAGCTTCAGCAGCTCCTCGACGGTGGACAGGGCCATGAATCCCTGGCCGGCGGCGGCTCTGTCCACAGCCTGGGGATCGCGCTCGGCCATCGCCACGAGCGCGGGTGGTACCGGCTCGGGCAGCCGGTGGGCGCGGCCCGCCCGCAGATGGAGCGCGGCCTCGCGGGGCAGGACGACGGTGCGCGTCGACACGGGAAGCAGCAGCCCGCGGTCGCGCAGCCACTGGACGGGAGGGGCCGGGTTCGGGGTGACCTCCCCGTACGGAGGTCCCCACACCAGCCGGTCGAGCACGGACAGCGCCTCGACCGGCGCGGTGTCCAGCAGTTCCGCCATCCTCGTGCGGTCCGTGAAGAGTTCGGCGAGCGCGCCGACCGCTGACACCGGGTCATGGGTCGGGGGGAGCCCGGCGGCCGCCAGGATCTCCTGAAGCCTCCCGGGTGACATCCCGGCGGTGGCCTCGGCGACGGTGGGCCCCAGGCCGGTGGGGGAGGGGTGCTGGGGAGAGGGGGACAGCAACTCGCGCGCGGTGCGCACGAGGTGCAGACGGGCGTCCTCGCCCCAGACCAGGGCCTGTTCGCGCAGGGTCGCCAACGCGCCCGGAAGGGCGGCGGTGATCGAGGCGCCCGCGCCGTCGCGCCCCGCGCCGTCCTCCTGGCCGTCCCCGGTGAGGAGGGCCAGCAGCGTGTCGTACGGGGCCGGGTCCGGTGCGACGGCGAGCGCCTCCGCCGTCTGCAGGGCGAAGCGGTCGAGGTGCTCCAGTGCCCGGACGACGGAGGCCCGGGTGCCCGCCCGTGTGGCCAGCTGTGTGATGTCGTTCGGCACGGGACTGAGCAGGTCGGGGCGGGCGCGCAGCAGCCCGGCCAGCGATTCGTCGCCCCGGGCGCGCAGGGCTTCGGCGAGCGTGCGCGGTGGTGTGGTCGTCCCCATCCGTCCCACGGTAGCGGCTGGAACGCTACCGTCGGGGCAGGGCGGGTGGAGGAGGACCATCGCGTGGGGATCGAGAGCGACCAGCTTGTCTACGACTACCTCAGCCGGGTCGGTGACCTGGCGCAGCGGCAACAGCTGTCCTCGGGCGACCGGATGAGACTCGTCGCGACGCTGCGGGGCGAGATCGACCGGCAGCGCGGCACGGACGGTTCGGACTCTCCCGCCGTGGTCCGGCGCATCCTCGGCCGGCTCGGAGCGCCCGGCGAAGTCGTGGCCGCGGCGGCCGGGTCGGGCGACGGAGGAGCGCGGTTGCCCGGGCCGCGTACGGCCTCGCCGGCGGCGGACGAGGGTGCCCCGGAGGTGCCGGGGGCCCGGCGCGGGATGTTCCGCAAGGACGTGCCGCGCAAGGGCGCGTCGCCGGAGGCCGGGGGGAGGGGCGACGGGGACGGGGGCTCCGGGGGGCCGGATTCCGGGACTCCTGTTCCGGGCTGGCCGTCGGAGTCGGCCCCGCACATGGCCGGGCTGGGCCAGGCTCCGCCGGAGGGCGAACCCGAGTGGTGGCGCGTCGAGCCGGGACCCTTCGGCGCGGACGGGCACGGCGGGCACGGGGCGATGGGGCCGGGCGTGGCGGGACCGGGCACGGCGGTGCCCGGTTTCGTGGGCGGCCTGGAGCGACCGGAGCTGTTCGGCGCGCCGAGCGCGCCGAAGCCCCCGGGGCCGCGCGCGCCGGGAGACCCGGCGGAGCCCGAACCGGGAGCCGACGGGAAGGGAGCCGACGGGACAGCGGCGGAGGCCGAACGCGCGGCGCCCGCCCCCCGGGCGATGCCGGGGCTGCGCCGCCGCCGAGCGAAGGCCGTCGCCGGAGCGGAGGTGGCCGCACGGCCCCGCCTCTCGAATCCGCTGCTCCTGCTGGCCGCCGCACTGCTGGTGGCGGGCGCGGTGCTCGGCTCGTGGCTGGCGCTCGCGGGCGGCTGGCTGCTGGCGTACAGCTCGCGCAAGTTCTCGCGCGCGGAGGCGAAGTGGGTCGCGCTCGGTCTGCCGGGCGTCGTCGTCGGCGGGGCCTTCGTCTGGCTCTGGGGCCGGATGGAGGGCCGCTGGGGCGAACCGCTCGCCGAGGGCGCCATGGGGGACGCGATGACCGAGGCCTGGCCGGTGGTGGTGCGCGTCGCGGCTATCTCCTCGGCCCTCTACCTGGCGTGGCGGTCCCGCAGACTGCCGGGCTGAGCGCGCCGTCGAGGAGACGCGCGCTCGTGGAAGGGGAGGCAGGGGAGTGTACGTCCGTACCCTCTGAGTGTACGATCGTACGCATGTCGACGGACCACTTCGCGGGCGATCCGCGCACGAACCTGGAGCGCATGCTCGCGGGTGACCTCTACATCGCCGACGACCCGGAGATCGCGGAGAGGCAGCAGCGGGCCATGCGCCTCGCCGCCCGCTTCCAGGCCGCCTACACCGAGGACGCCGACGCCGCCAAGGCGCTCCTGGCCGAGCTCCTGGACTCCGTGGGCGAGGGCGTCGACCTGCGCCCGCCCCTCTTCGTCGACTACGGCAGCAACATCACCATCGGCGCCCGGACGTTCGTCAACTACCACCTCACCGCGCTGGACGTCGCCCGCATCACCATCGGCGAGGACTGCCAGATCGGTCCCAACGTCCAGCTGCTCACCCCCACCCACCCCGTCGAGCCCGGCCCCCGCAGAGACAAGCTGGAGGCCGCGCTGCCCATCACCATCGGCGACAACGTCTGGCTCGGCGGCGGAGTCGTCGTGTGCCCGGGGGTGACCATCGGCGACAACTCGGTGATCGGCGCGGGCGCCGTCGTCACCAGGGACATCCCCGCGGACGTCGTCGCCGTGGGCAACCCCGCCCGCGTCATCCGCTCCCTCTGAACAGGCACGGCACCATGGCCACCGGACGCACCGACCCGCAGCGCCGCGAGCGCATCCTCGCCGCCACCCTCGACCAGATCGCCGAGGAGGGGGTCGTCGGCGTCTCGCACCGCAAGGTCGCCGCCCGCGCGGACGTCCCGCTGGGGTCGATGACGTACCACTTCGACGGCATCGACGAGCTGCTGCGCGAGGCCTTCACCCGCTTCGCCGACCGGATCGTCGCCGTCTTCGAGGACCACCTGGGCCGGGCCGGCACCCCCGAGGAGGCGCGGGAGGCGGTCACCGACCTCATCCACATCCTCTCCGAGGGCCCCCGGCGCGACCTCGTCCTTACCCAGGAGCTCTACACGCTGGCCGCCCGCCGCGACGAGTACCGCGAGCTCACCCACGCGTGGATGAACCGCAGCCGCCGGCTGCTGGAGCGGTTCTTCGACCCGGACACGGCCCGTCAGCTCGACGCCCTCATCGAAGGGCTGGCCCTCCACCGGGCCCTCGACACCGAACCGTCCAGCCGCGAACTGACGCGGCAGGCGGTTCAGCGGCTGACCTCGGGCGGCCGCTGACCCCAAGACCGCCTGCGGGGCACGGACCTGACCCCGTGCCCCGCAGGCCGTGCGCCTCCCGCACGTCTCCGACGAGCGCGGGGACACACGGCGAACGGCGACACAAGATGTCCGGTTTCCACGACAGCATGGTGCCGACCGGCGCACCGAACCGTGCCGGGACGGCGCACGGATCTGGAGGCCACGGATGGCAACGGCACTGCGGGAGAAGGTGGCCCTGGTCGCCGGGGCGACGCGGGGAGCGGGCAGGGGGATCGCGGTGGAGCTCGGCGCGGCCGGGGCCACCGTGTACGTCACCGGACGCAGCACCCGGGCCCGGAGATCGGAGTACGACCGGCCCGAGACCATCGAGGACACCGCCGACCTGGTGACGGCGGCGGGAGGCCACGGCATCGCCGTCCCCACCGACCACCTGGTCCCCGAGCAGGTCCGCGCGCTGGTGGAGAGGATCACCGCCGAGCAGGGCCGGCTGGACGTGCTCGTCAACGACATCTGGGGCGGTGAGCACCTCTTCGCCTGGGACACCCCCGTGTGGGAGCACGACCTGGACAAAGGGCTGAGGCTGCTGCGGCTGGCCGTGGAGACGCACGCGATCACCAGCCACCACGCGCTCCCCCTCCTGCTGCGGAACCCCGGCGGGCTGGTGGTCGAGGTCACCGACGGCACGGCCGAGTACAACCGCGACCGGTACCGGAACTCCTTCTTCTACGACCTCGCCAAGACCGCCGTACTGCGGATGGGGTTCTCGCTCGGGCACGAGCTCGGCCCCCGGGGCGCCACGGCGGTGGCGCTGACCCCGGGATGGATGCGCTCGGAGATCATGCTCGAACACTTCGGGGTGACCGAGGACACCTGGCGGGACGCCCTGGAGTCCGTACCGCACTTCTGCGTCTCCGAGTCGCCCTCCTACACCGGGCGGGCCGTCGCCGCACTCGCCGCGGACCCGGAGGTGAGCCGGTGGAACGGGCAGTCGCTCTCCAGCGGCGGGCTGGCGCGGGAGTACGGGTTCACCGACCTCGACGGCAGCAGGCCCGACGCCTGGCGCTACCTCGTCGAGGTCCAGGAGCCGGGGCTGCCCGCCGACGCGAGCGGCTACCGCTGACCGCCGGCGGACGCCCCGCCGCCCCGCCCGGGGCACTCGGCACAATGGGTCCATGCCTTCACACACCCTGACGGTCGGCTTCGACCTCGACATGACGCTCATCGACTCCCGGCCGGGCATCAAGGCGGCCTACGAGCAGCTCGCCGCCGAGACGGGCGTGTACATAGACACCGACCTGGTGGTCAGCAGGCTGGGCCCGCCGCTCGAACAGGAGATGGCCAACTGGTTCCCCGCCGGCGAGGTCGCCGCGGCCGGTGACCGGTACCGGGCGATCTACCCGGACACGGCGATCGCGCCGACGACCGCGATGCCCGGCGCCCGGGAGGCCGTGGACGCCGTTCAGGCGCTCGGCGGGCGGGCCATGGTCGTCACCGCCAAGTACGAGCCGAACGCCAAACTCCACCTCGCCCACCTCTCCATCGGGGCGGACCTGCTGATCGGCGGGCTCTGGGCCGAGGGCAAGGCCGAGGCACTGCTCGAACACGGCGCCCGGATCTACGTCGGTGACCACACCGGCGACGTGCGCGGCGCGCGTGCCGCAGGGGCCCTGTCGGTCGCCGTCCCGACCGGTCCGTGCGACGAGGCGGAGCTGCGCGCGGCGGGCGCCGACGTGGTCCTGCCGGACCTCACCGCGTTCCCGGAGTGGCTGCGGGGACACCTGGCCGGGTGACGCGCGCGGCGGACTGCCCCTCCGGCCCTCGGAGCCGGGGGCCGGACGCCCTCCCCGGGCGCATCCCGGAACCCGCCGCCCTCCCCGGGCGCATCCCCGGAATCCGCCGCCCTTCCCGGAACCCGCCGCCTCCCCGCACCCCCTGAGGCATCAGGGGAGCCGCCGCCGGAACCGTGCGGCACGGCATCAGGCGTTCGGGCGCCGTGAGGGTGCTGCCCTCCCGCGCTGCTGTTAATTTCGCCCTTATGTCCCTTACATACCTGCGTAACCCGATCGGCGGGTGAGCCGGGGTGGGTGTTCTCCGTGACAATCCCGCCCTCTCCCTGTTCCTCTGCCTGGCCGTCGGCTACCTCGTCGGCAAGCTGCGGTTCGGCCCCATCGCCCTCGGCGGCATCTGCGGCACGCTGATCGTGTCGCTGCTGCTCGGAGCCCAGCACGTCAGCGTCGACGACGACGTCAAGGACGTCTTCTTCGCGCTGTTCATCTTCTCGCTGGGCTACATGGCCGGCCCGCAGTTCTTCGCCAACCTCAACCGTGGCAGTCTGCGCTTCTTCACGCTCTGCTTCATCGAGCTGGTCTGCGTGCTCGGTATCGCCTACGGCCTGGCCAAGGCCTTCGACCTGGACGTCGGCACGGCGTCCGGCATCCTCGCGGGAGCGGCCACCGAGTCCGCCGTCGTGGGTACGGCGACGGAGGCCATCGGCAAGCTCGGCGACCTGACGGCCGACCAGGTCAACGAGTACCAGGGGCACGTGGCCACCGCGTACACGGTCTGCTACCTCTTCGGGCTGATCACCATCGTGCTGTACACCAGCCAGATCATGCCGATGATCCTCCGCATCAACCTGGCCGACGCCTCGCGTCAGCTCTGGGAGAAGATGCGCGGCGGCTCGTCCGGGCTGGAGTCCGACGAGCGCGAGGCCCTTCCGGGCATGGTCGGCCGCACCTATCTCGTGACCCTCGCGGACGGGCGGAGCGTGGGCGACCTGGAGGCGGCCTACGGCGGACGGATCACCGTCGAGGGCGTCAAGCGGGGCAGCAAGCTGCTCACCCCGGACCCCGGGCTCGAGCTGACGCTCAGCGACCTCGTCCAGGTCGTCGGCCTGCGGTCGGCGATCATCGACGCCGGCCGGGACATCGGGCCCGAGACGCCTGCCGTTCCGGGACTGGACACCCCACTGGCCACCAGTCAGGTCGCCGTCACCGAGAAGGAGACGATCGGCGCCACCATCGACCGGCTGCAGAAGCGCCACCCGGAGTTCCGCAAGGACGGCGTCTACGTCACCGACGTCCTGCGCAACGAGCAGCACCTGCCCGCCAGCGGGGAGACGGTCCTCGCACGCGGCGACGTCCTCACCCTGGTCGGCGCCCGTGGCGGGCTCAACCGGCTGGTCAAGAAGCTCGGCGCGGTCGTGAAGAACGACTCCACCGACTTCGTCTACATCGGGTTCGGCATCGTCGCGGGCTCCCTGCTCGGCCAGATCGTCGTCAACGCCGGGGACGTCCCCCTCTCCCTCGGCACCGGTGGCGGCTGCCTGATCTCCGGTCTGCTCTTCGGCTGGTTCCGCTCCCGCTCCCAGACCTTCGGGGCGTTCCCGCCGCAGGCCGCGAGCACCCTCAAGGACATGGGGCTGGCCGTCTTCATCGCCTGCACCGGGCTGGCGGCCGGACCCCAGGCATGGCCGCTGCTCAAGGAGTACGGGGCGCTGCTGCCGTTCGCCGGCATCGCGATGGTCCTCGTCCCGGCGACGATCTCGCTGATCGTCGGGCGCAAGTTCCTGAAGATCGAGAAGCCGCTCCTCATCGGCGCGATCGCCGGTCAGCAGTGCTCCACCCCGGCGATCACCTCCGTCACGCAGGTGGCCCAGAGTTCCGTGCCGCTGCTCGGCTACACGATCACGTACACCCTCTCCAACTTCCTGCTGCCGCTCACCGGTCCGATCCTCGTCGGGGTACTGGGGGCCTGAATGATCGACTTCCTGAACCGCAACATCTTCCAGCCGCACCCCGAGCTGCTCGTCTTCGTCGTGATCGCGCTGGGGTTCCTGCTCGGCAAGGTCCGCTACCGGACGATCGCCCTGGGCGCGGTCACCGGGTGCCTGGTCGTCGGGCTCGTGCTCGGCGCGCAGTTCGAGGTGGAGATCGACGACACGGTGAAGAACCTGTTCTTCATCATGTTCCTGTTCGCCCTCGGGTACCGCGTCGGCCCGCAGTTCTTCCGGGGACTGAAGAAGGACGGACTGCCCCAGGTGGTCAACGCGGTCGTGGTCTGCGTGACCGGGCTGCTGGTCTCCTGGCTGTTCGCGGAACTCCTCGGATACGGGCCCGGCCTCGGCGCCGGGCTCATGAGCGGGGCGCTCACCCAGTCGGCCGCGATCGGCGTCGCCCAGGACGCCATCGGGACCCTGCCCGGACTGTCGTCCGCCGAGGCGAAGTCCGAGCAGAACCTGGTGGCCGTCGGCTACGCGGTGACGTACCCGCTCGGCACCATCCTGTGCGCGATGCTGCTGGCGAACGTCCTGCCCAAGCTCTACCGCCGGGACCTGGCGAAGGAGAGCGCCGAGCTCGCCGCCGAGATGGACGCCCCGGACGTGAGCCCGGACGAGGGCGAGGGCTACTACGAGGTGGTGCTGCGCGCCTACCGCGTGGAGCGGCCCGACCTGGTGGGCCGGTCCGTCGCGGACATCGAGGACCAGCAGAAGCAACTGGGCCGCCGCGTCTACCTCACGGGCGTCCGCCGCGAGGGCACCGTCCTGGAGCCCGACCAGTCCCGCACGATCCGGCAGGGCGACATCGTCGCGGTCAGCGCGATCAGGGGCGACCTGGTCGCGTTCGACGCGCGTACGCACATCGGCGCGGAGACCGACGACGTCGAGCTGCTGGGCTACCGCACCGAGACGCTGCACGTGGTCGCCTCGGAGAAGGCGCAGCTCGGCCGGACCATCGACGAACTGCGCCGGGAGCCCTTCATGGTCGGGGTGTACGTCGACAAGCTCTACCGGTCCGGATCGGAGTTCCCCTACCGGCTCTCCACCCGCCTGGAGCGCGGCGACACCGTCATCCTCACGGGGCCGGAGCGGCTGGTCGGCCCGGCGGCGAAGGAACTCGGCAAACCGGTGCCCACGAGCTTCGCCACCGACATGGTCTGGGTGGGGCTCGGCATCTTCCTCGGCGGCTGCATCGGCATCCCCGCACTGACCGCGGGCGGGGTGCCGATCTCCCTGTCCACGTCGGGCGGCGGGCTGATCATGGGCCTGGTCTTCGGCTGGATCCGCGGGCGCTACCCGACGTACGGAAACGTTCCGCCCGGGGCCCAGTGGTTCATGGACACGCTGGGCCTCTGCGTCTTCGTCGCCGTGGTCGGCATCAACGCGGGGCCGAGCTTCACCAGCGGTCTCTCCTCGGCGGGCTGGGGACTCCTGGTCCTCGGTGCCGTCGCCACGGTCGTCCCGCTGATCGTGGGATTCCTGGTCGGGCACCACGTGCAGAAGATCCGGTTCCCGGTGCTGATGGGCGTCCTGGCGGGCGGTCAGACCACCACGGCGGCGATCGGCGCCGTCAACGAGACCTCGAGATCCCAGATCCCCACCCTCGGTTACACGATCCCGTACGCCGTCGGCAACGTCCTGCTGACGGTGTGGGGCGCCGTGATCGTCATCCTCAACCACTGACCCGACACGACCAGCACGGGAGCGGAGACCACCATGCCGAAGACGAGACTCAGCCGTGAGGAGATCCGGTCCTTCGCCCAGCTCTCCCCCTTCGAGCTGAAGGACAAGTTCATCCAGATCGCCACCGAGGCGCAGAGCGACAAGGCGGGCCAGAAGGGCATGGCCGCCCAGGCGATGCTCAACGCCGGCCGGGGGAACCCGAACTGGGTGGCGACCGGCCCCCGCGAGGCGTACCACGCGCTCGGCTACTTCGCGCTCAGCGAGTCCCGGCGGGTGTGGACCGCCGACAACCTGGGAGGCATGCCGGAGGAGTCGGGCTGCGCGGAACGCTTCGAGCGGTTCGTCCGTACGAACCCGTCCCTGCCGGGCATCGAGCTGCTGAAGGCGTGCGTCGACCTGGCGGTGCGGCGCTTCGGCTTCGTGCCCGACGCCTTCGTGCACGAGCTGGCGGACGCCTCGATCGGGGACAACTACCCCGTGCCGGACCGCATCCTGCGCCACACCGAACTGATCGTGCGGGGGTACCTGGCCGACGAGATGTTCGACCACCGGCCGCCCGAGGGGCAGACGATGAGCCTGTTCGCCACCGAGGGCGGGACGGCGGCCATGTGCTACATCTTCGACTCGCTGATGAAGAACGGGATCCTGGAGAAGGGCGACCGCATCGCCCTGATGGTCCCGGTGTTCACCCCGTACCTGGAGATCCCGGAGCTGGACACCTACGGCTTCGACGTGGTGCACGTGGAGGCCAGTCTCTTCACCGAGACCGGGGTGCGGCAGTGGCGCTACCCGACGGAGGAGATCGAGAAGCTCGCCGACCCGTCCGTGAAGATGGTCTGCTGCGTCAACCCCAGCAACCCGCCCTCGCTGGCGCTCTCCACCAGGGTCACCGAGCAGATCGTCTCCATCGTCGGCGAACGCAACCCGAATCTGCTGATCGTCACCGACGACGTGTACGGGACCTTCGTGGAGGGCTTCCGCTCACTCGCCGCCGACCTGCCGCGCAACACCCTGCTCGTCTACTCGTACTCGAAGCACTACGGGGCGACCGGCTGGCGGCTCGGTGTGATCGGGCTGCACGACGACAACGTGATCGACGCGATGCTGGACGCGCAGTCCCCGGAGCAGAAGGCGAGGCTGGAGAAGCGGTACGGGACGCTGACGCTGGATCCCGGGAAGCTCCGCTTCATCGACCGGCTCGTCGCGGACTCCCGGCAGGTGGCGCTCAACCACACCGCGGGGCTCTCCCTGCCCCAGCAGGTGATGATGTCGCTCTTCTCGCTCTTCGACATGCTGGACGAGGGCCAGGACTACAAGCACCGGATTCGCGCCATTGTGCGCCAGCGGCTCGACCTCCTCCTGGAGGGCGTCCACATGAAGATCTCGGACGACTCGAAGCGCGCCGCGTACTACATCGAGCTCGATCTGCTGGCCGAGGCCGAACGCGTCCACGGCAAGGAGTTCGCCGACTTCCTCCAGCGCAACTACGAGCCCGTCGACCCGCTCTTCCGGCTCGCCGAGCAGACCTCCGTGGTGCTGCTCAACGGCGGGGGCTTCGACGGGCCGGAGTGGTCGGTGCGGGTGTCGCTCGCCAACCTGGACGACCTCGACTACCTGAAGATCGGCCACCACCTGCGCGTCATCTTCGACGACTACGCACAGGAGTGGCGGACGGCGTGACGCCCGCGGCGGGCCGCTACCTCGTCGCGGCCCGCTTCGGGGAGTCCTTCCACACGGAGCGCACCACCCCGGCGCCCGCGATCAGGAAGCCCACCCCCATCAGCATGCACACCGCGTAGGCGACGGGCGGGAACGGGTCGGTGCCCAGGAACAGGGGGGCCACGGTGACCAGTGTGGCCAGCGCGCCGATGAAGAAGACGACGGCGCCGACCTGTACGAGGCGGTCGCCCGAGCCTGAAGGAGTAGTACTCACCCGGCCAGGGTAGTTCCCAGCTCGGTGGAACAAACCGGTGACGTCTTGTCTCCGGCCCCCTGCCCATTAGCCTGGGACCTGGCGGGTCACGGACCCGCTGTACTGCTATCCGGAGCCCTTTCACGGCTCACCCGCACACCGACGAGTACGAGGACGAGGACAGACGTGCCCACGGGTAAGGTCAAATGGTTCAATTCGGAGAAGGGCTTCGGCTTCCTTTCGCGGGACGACGGCGCCGACGTCTTCGTCCACTCCTCGGTGCTCCCGGCCGGCGTCGACGCGCTCAAGCCCGGACAGCGGGTCGAATTCGGTGTGGTCGCGGGCCAGCGCGGTGACCAGGCCCTGTCCGTCGTGATCCTCGACCCCACGCCCTCGGTCGCCGCCGCGCAGCGGCGCAGGCCGGACGAGCTGGCCTCGATCGTCCAGGACCTCACGACGGTCCTGGAGAACATCACGCCCATGCTGGAGCGTGGCCGCTACCCGGACAAGGCCGCCGGGGCGAAGATCGCGGGGCTGCTGAGGGCGGTCGCGGACCAGCTCGACGTCTGACGGACGGACCGGGGCGGGTCCGGACGGTCCGGCCTCCGGCGCGGCTCGTGGCCCCGCACGCTTCCGCCGTACGACGACCGCTCCGATCCGGCCGGACCGGGACCGGGACACGACAGGCCGGGTACCCACCGCACGCGGTGGGTACCCGGCCTTCTCCGTGCGCCCGGCCCCGGTGGACCCTCCTCGGCCTCGGGGGGAGAGGCGGCGGATAGGCGGGGAGTAGCGGCTCCGGTCCGGACGGATAGCGACGCGCGGAAGAGTGTTTTCCGCCAGCAGGCGTCGACCGAATCGTGAGGCTTTCCGATGATGACCGAATCCCGAGTCCGCCCCTCAGCGGGAGGAGGTGCGCCGGAGGACGTCGCCTTGCTCGGCACGGTCGTCAAGCGCTTCTCCAACGCCAAGGGCGAGGACTTCACCGCAGTCGACGGGCTGGATCTGCGCATCCGGCGCGGTGAGATCGTGGCCTTCCTCGGCCCGAACGGCGCCGGGAAGTCGACGACCATCGACATGCTCCTCGGCCTGACCCGGCCCGACTCCGGCACCGTGGAACTCTTCGGGCAGGAGCCGCGGAACGCGGTGCGCTCCGGCCGGGTCGCCGCCGTCATGCAGTCGGGCGGGCTGCTTCC
This sequence comes from Streptomyces sp. NPDC059166, assembly GCF_042755185.1. Classification (NCBI taxonomy): domain Bacteria; kingdom Bacillati; phylum Actinomycetota; class Actinomycetes; order Kitasatosporales; family Streptomycetaceae; genus Streptomyces; species Streptomyces sp. NPDC059166. The sequence goes on from NZ_JBHZCI010000004.1 coordinate 55,192, forward strand.
CGACCTGACCGTCGGGGCCACCGTGCACATGCTCGGTTCGCTGTACCCCGGTGCCGACCCCGAGCGGTGCATGAGCCGGGCCGGCGTCACGGAGCTGCGGGACCGCAAGGTCTCCGCCTGCTCCGGCGGGGAGCAGCAGCGGCTGCGGTTCGCGGTCGCCCTCCTCTCCGACCCCGAGTTCCTCGTGCTGGACGAGCCGACGGCGGGGATGGACGTGGCGGCCCGCAGGGAGTTCTGGGCGGCCGTCCGGGAGGACGCCGGGCGGGGCATGACCGTCATGTTCGCCACGCACTACATGGAGGAGGCGGACCAGTTCGCCGACCGGGTGGTGATGATCGACCACGGTGCGGTCGTGGCCGACGGCTCGGCCTCGTCGGTGCGCGCGGCGACCAGCGGGCGCACGGTATCCGCGGTGATCACGCCGCAGGACGCCCGGACGGTGGCCTCCGCGCCAGGTGTCCGTTCCTGCACGGTGCGCGGTGACCGTCACTTCTTCGACTGCTCCGACTCGGACGCCGTGCTGCGGCTGCTCGTCGCGCAGACGCGGGCGAGCGAGATCGAAGTGACCCCGCGCAGCCTCGAAGAGGCGTTCATGGCCATCACCCAGCAGGACCGCGGCGCCCGGGAGGGACTGTGACCACCACGCTCGCACAGACGGAGACGGGCTCCCGCGCCTCGGTGTTCGGCGGGGTCAACGCCACGTTCATCGGCTACGAACTGCGCCGGCGCTTCAACCGGCAGACGACGATCTTCACCCTGCTGCTGCCGGCGGTGCTCTACCTCGCCCTGTTCCGGACGGGCCCGGACGACGCCACGCTCCCGCACGGCAACTTCGCCGCGTGGATGATGTGCGGTCTGGCCGTGTACGGCGCCGGGACGGCCGCCATCAGCTCGGCGGCCACGATCTCGGTCGAGCGGTCCGTGGGGTGGATGCGCACCATCGCGCTGAGCCCGCTGACCCCGCCGGGCTATCTGCTCGTCAAGGTGCTGTGCTCGGTGCTGATGGCCGGGGTCCCGGTGATCATCGTCGGCGCGCTGGGGCTCGCCACCGGGGCGCGGGCCGATGTGAAGGTCTGGGTGACGGCCCTGCTCGTCGCCTGGCTGGGAGCGGCGGTCTTCGCCGCGCTCGGTATCGCGATGGGGCTGGCCATGAAGCCCGACGTGGTCATGCATATGCCCGGCCTGACCATGACCGCGCTCGCGTTCCTCGGAGACCTGTTCATCCCGCTCAGCGGGATCATGCTGGAGATCTCGCGCTACACCCCGATGTACGGGGTGGCGACCCTCGCCCGGTACGCCCTCACCGACGGCTACTCCTTCAGCGGCGAGCACTCCAGCCTCACCGGCGCCGTGATCAACGTCGTCGCCTGGTTCGCGGCCTTCTCCTTCATGGCGGTCCGCAGGTTCGCCAGGAGCACCGGCCGCCAGTAGGGGCGTCCGTACGACGGCAGCGCGTCCGGGAGCTGCGGTCTCTTCACCGATCGATCGCGGGCCGTGGGGGCCGCGCAGGGGTACTCGACACAGGGGGGATAGAACAAATGTTCGCAATCATCGCGCCGGGCCAGGGGTCACAGACCCCCGGCATGCTGGCCGGCTGGCTCCGGGACCCGGAGTGCGCCGCCGCGGTGCGGCAGTGGTCCGAGGCCTCGGGGTGCGATCTGGCCCACCTCGGCACGAAGGCCTCCGCGGCCGAGATCGCACGGACGGAGAACACCCAGCCGCTTCTCGTCGCCCAGGGGCTGCTGGCCCACGGCGCCCTGACGGGCCGGCTGCCCGACGGGGCCGCCGTGGTGGCCGGCCACTCCGTGGGGGAGCTGACCGCCGCCGTGTACGCGGGGGTCCTGGAGCCCTCCGACGCCGTACGCCTCGCCGCCGTGCGCGGCAGGGCCATGGCGGACGCATGCGCCGGTACACCGACCTCCATGGCGGCGGTGGTCGGCGGGGACGAGCCGGAGGTGCTCGCCCACCTCTCCGGCCTCGGCCTGAGCGCCGCCACGTACAACGGCCCCGGCCAGATCGTGGCCGCCGGCGAGTCGGAGCGGATCGGGCAGCTGCTGGCCGGGCCGCCGAGCGGTACCACCGTCCGGGAACTGCCGGTGGCGGGGGCCTTCCACACCCCGTACATGGAGCAGGCCCGGCAGGTCTTCGCCGAGGCGGCCGCGGCCACCCGGTTCGCCCCACCGCGGCAGATCCTCCTCTCCAACGCCGACGGAGCGGCGGTCACCTCACCCGACGAGGTGCGGCGACGGTTCGTCGGGCAGGTGGTGCGGCCGGTGCGCTGGGACCTGTGCATGGACTCCCTGGCCCGCAGCGCACCGCGGGCGGTGTTCTCGCTGCCGCCCGCGCGCACCCTCGCCGGAATCCTCAAGCGCAGGTACCCCGCGTACGACGTGGTGTCCCTGAACACGCCCAGGGACGCGGCGAAGGCGGCCGCCCGGCTCGACACCGAGAGAACGGAGCCGGCCCGTGCTGGTGTCTGACCTCCTCGACCGTCCGCGCGCCGAGCGCCCCGGACACCCCGCCGTCATCGACAGCGACGGCAGCTGGACCTACGGCGAGCTCGGCGCCGCCGTGGACCGTGCGACCGGATGGCTGCGCGGCCGGGGCGTCGCCACCGGGGAACGGGTCGTCTACGCGGGCGGCAACGACCGGACCTTCCTCGCCCTGTTCTACGCCACCCTCCGCGTCGGCGCGGTCTTCGTCCCCGTGCATCCCGAGCTGACGGACACGCAGACCGCCGCCATCGTGGCGGACTGCGCCGCCGCCCTGGCGATCTGCCCGCCCGGCGCGGGAGCCGGCGCCGCGGACACGGTCACCGCGCAGGCGGCCGCCCGCGGGATCGAGGACGCCGCACCCGATCCACGTCCTGCCGGACTGCCGGACACCGCCGTCGCGATGCTGATCTACACCTCGGGGACGACGGGCCGCCCCAAGGGCGTCGTCTGCCCGCACCGGCAGATGACCGCCGCGCTGCACGCGGTCAACGCCTGCCTGGGCTACCGCCCGGACGACGTGGTGCTCTGCCGGCTCCCGCTCTCCTTCGACTACGGGCTCTACCAGGCGCTGCTCTGCGCGCTGACCGGCGGCACGCTGGTGCTGACCGGCCGGGCCCAGGACGTCGGACTGCTGAGGCTCATCGAGCGGCACGGTCTCACCGTCGTCCCCCTGGTGCCCTCGCTCGCACAGATCCTCACCCTGCTCCAGCGCAAGCTCCGCAGGCCCACCAAGGTCCGGCTGTTCACGAACACCGGAGCACGGCCGGGCCGGGCGGTGATGGCCGAACTGCTGGAGGTCTTCCCCGGCTCCGAGTTCGCCTCGATGTACGGGATGACCGAGTGCAAGCGCATCTCGATCCTGGACCCCGCCGAGTACGCCGCCCACCCCGACTCGGTCGGCCGGCCCATCCCCGGCGACCACGTCCGGATCGTCGGACCGGACAAGCGGACCCTCGGACCCAGCGAGACCGGCGAGATCGTCGTCCACGGGACCACCGTGATGGACGGCTACTGGGGGATCCCCACGGAGGAGCAGAACCGATTCGTCCGGCGCCCGGACGGATCACTCGAACTGCACTCGGGCGACCAGGGCTACCTGGACGAGGAGGGCCGCCTCTACTTCGTCGGCCGCGACGACGACATCATCAAGCGCCGCGGTGTCCGTATCGGACTGACCGAGATCGAGAACGCCGCCGAGTGCGTCCCCGGCGTGACCGCCGCGGTCGCCCTGAAGCCCGAACCGGAGGACGGCCCGCTGCGGCTCGCGGTACGCAGCCGTCTGACGCCGGATGAGATCCGCGCCCACCTCGCGCACCGGCTCGACCGTGCCCGGCTGCCCGACCTGATCATCCCGCTCGACTCCGTGCCCCTGACCGCGAACGGCAAGCCGGACCGCACGGCCACCCAGCGCCTGATCGACTCCCCGGCCCACGCCCGGGAGACGGACACGCCCCCCTTCGCACAGACGAGGACCACCCATGAACCAGTCGCAGTTTGACCAGCTCGTCGAGGAGATCTGCTCCGTGACCGTCAAGGATTCCGAGACCCCGCTCGTCGACCTCGGCGTCGACTCCCTGCACACCGTCGCCCTGGTGATGGCCGTCGAGGAGCGCTTCGGGATCGAGGTCGACCCCGAGGCGCTCGCAGACCCCGCCCTCACCTCGTCGGCCGGCCTGTGGCGCTCGGTGCAGGCCCGCCTCGCCGCGTCGCTGCCCGCGACGGCCGGGAGCTGACGACCCATGTGGACCACCACCAGAACCACCGCGGAGATGCCGCGGCTGTTCGAGCGGGGAGGTGACCTGATCTCCTTCGCCGGCGGCCTGCCGGATCTCGACGTCCTCCCGCTGGAGGAGATATCGGGCCAGCTGTCCCGTCTGGTACGGCTCGGCGGGAAGATCACCTTCCAGTACAGCACCCCGCACGTCCCCAAGGCCCTGGTCCCCGCGATCGCCGACCTCATGGACCGCGAGGGGGCGCACGTACCGGCCGAGGAGCTGATCCCGACCGGAGGGTCCCAGGCGGGGCTGATGGCCGTGGCCCTGGGCCTGGCCTCACCCGGTGAGACCGTGCTCTGCCAGACGCCCGCCTACCCCGGAGCCACCGCCGCCTTCCGCACCGCCGGCCTCCGCCTGCGCGGTGTCCCGGAGGACGCGGACGGGATGGACCCGCAGGGCCTGCGGGAGACCGTGGCGGCGCTCCGGGCGGAGGGCCGCGCCGTACGGCTGCTGTACTGCAACCCGACGCACCAGAACCCGACCGGACGGACCCTGTCACAGGAGCGCAGGACCGCGCTGATCGCCGTCTGCCAGGAGCTGGACCTCCTGATCGTCGAGGACAACCCCTACGGCCTGCTCTCCTTCGACGGCACCTGCGTCACCTCGATGAAGGCGCTCGCCCCGGACCACGTCGTCTACCTCGGCACCTTCTCCAAGGTCTTCGCCCCCGGGCTGCGCTGCGGCTGGATCGCCGCACCGGCGCACCTGACGCAGAACCTCCGTTCCACCACCGAGGTGATGACGCTCTCCCCGTCCGCGCTCGCCCAGTCCGCCCTCGCCACGTTCTACGCCCGCAACGGGTGGACGGACACGATCGACGGCTACCGGCGCGGCTACCGGGAACGCTGCACACAGATGGCCGACGCGCTCGACGCCGAACTCGGCGCCGACGGCCCCTGGGAGTGGCGGCGCCCGGACGGCGGGTTCTACATCTGGCTCCGGCACCGCGAGGGCGCCGACACCGGCAGGTACGCCGAGCCGGCGGCACGCCACGGCGTGTCCTTCGTGCCCGGCTCCCACTTCTCCGTCGACGGCGAGCACGCCGACGGGCTGCGGCTCTGCTTCAGCCACGTCCCGCGCCGGCGCATGGACGAAGGCGTGTCACGGCTCGCCGCCGCACTCCGGGAAGACGTGTCCGGGCGGGACCTCGCCGGGGACCACGTGACCCGGGACGCCGCGCTCCGGGAAGGGGCGGCACGATGACGGCCGTCCTGGAGACCGTCCTCCCCTTCGACTGGTCGTCCTGCGCCCCGTCGTACGCGCTGGCCGACACGCAGTGGCGGGTCTGGGGCGTCGGGATGCTCCGCAGCGCAGGCTTCCCCGTCTCCGGCCTGAGCCGGATCGGCGGACCGGGCGCCGCCCGGGCGGCGGCACTGCACGCCCGGGGCACCACCGGACACGAGGAGTTCGTCGCACGGTACGAGAGCGACTACGCGGCGGAGGCCGCCCGTCTGGCGGGCATCGCCGGGGACGGGCGGGTCCGTACGGCCATCGCCTGGCAGAACCGCGGCGTCTACCGGATCCTCGACTCGCTGGTGCGCGGCACCGCCAAGGGGGCCAAGCGCCGGGAGCGCGAACGCACCCTCGCCATGTACTGGATGCGCTACGCGGCCAAGGCCGACACCATCGGCTTCTTCGGACCCGCCTCCTGGGTCTCCGTGGGCCGGGAACGGCGTGCCCTCGACTTCACCCCGGGGCCGTCGCTGATCGCCGAGAGCCGGGTCTTCCTCGAACGCTGGGCGGTCGCCGCCCTGGCCGAGTGGATGACCGGACAGCCGGGGGCCCGCTGGTGGTTCCCGCCGGTGCTGCGGCCCGACGTGCACCTCGACGGCGACCGGCTCACCCTGCCGGGCGGCCGCACCGCGCGGCTGCGCGACGACGAGGTCCAGGTGCTGCGTCACGCGGACGGCGAACGTCATGCCCAGGCGATCGTGGACGCGCTCGTCGCGAAACAGGGCTGGGAGCTCCCCGACGCCGGGAAACGCGTGGACCGTGCCCTGAACCGCCTGCTGCGGCAAAGGGTTCTCAGCTGGGACGCCAACATCCCCGTCGACCTGTGGGCCGAGGAGACCCTGCGCCGGCGTGTGGCCGCGATCGGGGACCCCGCGCTGTTCGTGCGGTTCGACGCCGTCCTGACCGAGCTCGCCCGGCTGCGCGAGGGGATCGGGCAGGCCGCCGACGCGGAGGAGCTCACCACCGCGCTCGACCTGCTGGACGCCTTCTTCGTCCGTACGACCGGTCAGTCCGCCTCCCGGGAGGAGGGCAAGACGTACGCCGGGCGCACCCTGTGCTTCCAGGACACGCTGCGCGACTGCCGGACCTCGCTGGGGCAGGACTTCTTCACCCCGATCGCCCGCCCGCTGGCCGTCGTCGCCGACGCGGCGGACTGGTTCGGCGACCGGCTGGCCCGGCTCGTCGAGGACCAGGTCGCCGAGCTGGTGCGCGACAGGTCGGCCCGGTACGGCACGGTCACCCTCGCCGACGTGTGGCCCCAGGTGCTCGGCATGTTCTGGGGTGACGACCCGGCCGCCGTACGGACCGCGACGCGCGAGCTCGCCGAGAAGTGGCGCGAGGTCGTCGCCCTCACCCCCGAGGACGACGGATCGGCCCGGGTCCAGCTGTCGGTCGACGCGATCGAGGACCGGGCACGGAAGGCCTTCGCCGTCGCCCCCGGCCGGCCGCGCCCCGCCACCGTGCACAGCCCGGACCTCCAGGTGGTGGCCCGGTCGGTGGACGCCGTCAACTCCGGTGACCACATCGTCGTCCTGGGGGAGATGCACGCCTGCCTCGCCACCCTCGACCTGCCCTTCCTGGAGTGGACGGCCGACGGGGAGTCGCTCCGGGACAAGGTGAACCGGGCGCTCGGCGAACCCAGGATGGTCCCGCTGCTGCCCACCAACTGGAGGCGCAACAGCGGCCGGATGGTGCCCGCGCCCATCGGCGCGGGGGACCGGCTGATCGGCTTCACCCGTGCTCCGTTCGGCGACCGCACCCGCGTCGACCCGGCCGCGGCCGTCGTCCTGGCCGAGCAGGCCGGCACGGTCACCGCGACCACACCCGACGGCAGGGTGTGGAGCATCCCGGAACTCCTCGGTGTGCTGGTGTCGATCATCGCCGCCGACGCCTTCAAGATCGGCCTCGACCGCACGCACACGCCCCGCGTCACCCTCGACAAGCTCGTGCTGTTCCGGGAGACCTGGCGGCTCCCCGCGGAGGGTATCGGCCTGGCGGCCAAGGCAGACCGGCACGCCGACTACCTGGCGATACGCCGCTGGGCGACGGACAACGGGCTGCCCGACCGGGCCTTCGTCAAGTTCCCCGAGGAGACCAAGCCCTCGCTGGCCGACCTCACCAGCCCGGCACTGGTGCTCTCCTTCGTGAACACCGCGCGCAGAGCCCTCAGGGCCGACCCGTCAGCCGTCGTGACCATCAGCGAGCCCCTGCCGGACCCGGAGGACTCCTGGCTGCCGGACGCCGAGGGCGAGCGCTACGTCAGCGAACTGCGGCTCCAGATCAGCAGAGAGGTGGCGTCATGACGCTCGTCGCCCCGGCCGGAACGGCGCTGACGGCGCTCCCGGCCCATCACCCGAAGAGCGACATCGTCCAGACCATCGGCGGGACCCCGCTCGTCGCCCTCGACCGGCTCTTCCCCCCGTCCGCGTTCCAGGTGTACGGCAAGTGCGAGCGGTTCAACCCCGGCGGGAGCATCAAGGACCGTGCCGCGAAGTCGATGATCGAGCACGCGATCTGGACGGGCCGGCTGGTGCCCGGGGTCTCCACGGTCGTCGAGTCCTCGTCGGGCAACCTCGCCATCGCCCTGGCCCAGCTGTGCAACTTCCACCGCATCGGACTGGTCTGCGTCGTCGACCCCCGCACCACCGCGCAGAACGCCGCGATCATGCGGGCGTACGGCGCCCAGGTGGAGGTCGTCGACCGGGACCCGGCCACCGGGGAGTACCTGCCGGCCCGCATCGGCCGCGTCAAGGAGCTGCTGGAGAGCATCCCGGACGCGTACTGGCCCAACCAGTACGCCAACGAGTACAACGCCCGGGCGCACCACTCCACGATGGCCGAGATCTGCGAGGCCCTCCCCGGCGGACCCGACCACCTCTTCCTCGCCGCGGGCACCTGCGGCACCCTGCGGGGCTGCGCCGAGTACATCCGCGACCACGAGCTGCGCACCCGGATCGTGGCGGTGGACGCCGTGGGCAGCGTCATCTTCGGTCCGCCCGAACCCTGGGAGCGAGGCCACCGGCGGTCGATCCCCGGGCACGGCGCCGCGGTGGTCCCGCGGCTGCTCCTGCCGGGCCTGGCGGACCGCGTGGTCAAGGTCACCGACGCGGACTGCGTACGCGGCTGCCGCCACCTCCTGGCCGCCGAATCGGTCCTGGCGGGCGGCTCCTCGGGTGCCGTCGTCGCCGCGCTCCGGGGCGCCGCCTCATGGATCGAGCCGGGCGCCACCTGCGTCGCGATCCTTCCCGACGGCGGCGACCGGTACCTCGACACCGTCTACGACGACGGCTGGGTCGACACACGGTTCCCAGGACTCCTCGACGAGTTCCGCCACACCCACCGACCCGTCCCCCGGGACGGCACCACCCACGACGAGAGAAGCGAACGTTGAGAATCCTCGGCCGCGACGACGTCCGGGCCGCCCTGAACGGTCTGGAGGCCACCGTGCTCGACACGGTGCGCGCCGCCTACCTCCTGCACGGCAGCGGCCGGTCGCAGGTGCCCTTCTCCACCTTCCTGCGCCCGCCCGAGACCCCCGGATCGCGCATCATCTCGCTGCCGGCCCATCTGGGCGGCCCGGCGCCGGTGATGGGCCTGAAGTGGATTTCGTCCTTCCCCGCCAACGTCGAGCAGGGCCTCCAGCGCGCCTCCTCGCTGCAGATCCTCAACGACCTGGAGACCGGCTACCCCACGGCCCTGCTGGAGGGCAGCCAGATCTCCGCGTCCCGTACCGCCGCGAGCGCGGCGCTCGCCGCCCGGGCGCTCCACGGCGACGCCGAGGTCACCACCGTCGGGCTGGTCGGCTGCGGGACCATCAACCACCGGGTCGCGGTCTATCTGACCCTGACGCACCCCCGCGTCGAGACGGTCGTCCTCCAGGACGCCGTCCCCGGCCGCGCGGAGGCCCTCGCGGCCGAACTCGCGGCGAGCCACCCGGGGATCACCTTCCGGGCCGGCGACCTCGCCGAGGCCCTGAGCGCGCAGACGGTGTCGGTCGCCACCACCGACTCCAGCTACTGGCTCGACCTGGCGGACTTCCCGGAGCGCCCGGACGGCCAGGTGATCCTGCACCTGTCGCTGCGCGACCTCAGCACCTCGTCGGTCCTCGGCGCGTACAACGTCGTCGACGACACCGAGCACACCGTGCGCGAACAGACCTCGCTGCACCGAGCCGAACAGGAGACGGGCCACCGCGACTTCGTGCACGCGGAGATCGCCGAGATCCTCGAAGGGGCCGTGACGCCCCCGGGGAAGGGAACCGTCGTCTTCTCGCCGTTCGGACTGGGCATCCTCGACCTCGCGGTCGCCGACGCGGTCCTCACCGCGGCGGCAGGCGCCGGCATCGGCAGCGAGGTGTCCGGCTTCGACCCCGGCAGCCACCGGGTCACCGGTACCCCGGCCACCACGGGGAGGGCGGCATGAGCGGCCTCTTCGCCGAGGGCACCAAGGCCCTCGTCACCGGTGCCTCACGCGGTATCGGGGCGGCCGTCGCCGTCGCCCTCGCCGAGCAGGGCTGCGACGTCGCGCTCAACTACCGCTCCAGCGAGGCGAAGGCCGAGGAGGTCGCGGAGCGCGTGCGGGAGCTCGGCAGGCAGGCGCTGCTGCTGAAGGCCGACGTGTCCGACGAGGCCCAGGTCACCGCGATGTTCAAGGAGCTGCGCGTGACGTGGGGGTCCCTCGGCGTCGCCGTCCTCAACTCCGGGATCACCGCGGACGGCCACCTGGCCGCGATGTCCAGCACCAAGTGGAACGAGGTCGTCTCCACCAACCTCACCGGCGCGTTCCTGACCGCCCGTGAGGCCACCAAGCAGATGTACTCCGGCGGCGGGGCCATCGTGTTCATCGCCTCCACCAGCGGGATCGCCGGCCGCGCCGGACAGGCCAACTACGCGGCCAGCAAGGGCGGGGTGATCGCCCTGGCGAAGACCCTCGCCCAGGAGGGCGCCCCGCGCGGCATCCGCGTCAACGTCGTCGCACCCGGCTTCATCGACACCGACATGGTCAAGAAGGTGCCGGGCGCGCAGATGAAGGAGGCCCTCCAGGCCATCCCGCTGGGCCGCATGGGCGAACCGTCCGAGGTCGCCCAGGCCGCCGCCTTCCTCGCCGGACCCGCCGCCTCGTACATCACCGGGAAGGTCCTCACCGTCGACGGCGGGATGATCCCCGGCTGAACCAGGGCCCGCACACCGGTCCTTCGCACCACCCCATCCACGCACTCCCGAGAGGAACACCCATGTCCGTCGCCACCTACGAGGACGTCCGCAGCCAGGCAGAGGCCCGGCTGGAGAAGAACATGAAGGTCAAGTCCATGATCATCGAGCGTCTCGGTCTGGACGTCGAACCGGTCCTGGTCTCCGACAACCAGCCGCTGTTCGGCCGCGGTCTGGAGATGGACTCGCTCGACACGCTGGAGATCGTCGTGATGGTCAACAACGAGTACGACGTGCTGATCAGCGACGACGACTTCGAGGCCTTCGGCTCCATCAACTCCCTGGTCGACTTCGTCGAAGCCCGCGAGGTCTGACATGACGGTCGTACAGGAGAGATCCACCGCGGCCGCCCCCGCGGCGGCCGCGAAGCCGGCCCGGAGGAAGTTCAGTTACTCCTCGGACGACATCAAGCGGATGCTGCCTCACCGCTGGCCGATGCTGATGATCGACCGGGCCCACGACGTGGTCCCCGGGGTCTCCGGCCGCGGGGTGAAGAGCGTCTCCGTCAACGAGCCCTTCTTCGCCGGCCACTACCCCGACCACTCGATCATGCCCGGCGTGATGATCGTCGAGGCGATGGCCCAGCTGGTGGCCGTCGTGTACGTCGCGGAGATCGTCGAGTCGGGCGTCACCGGCGGCGACCCGTCCGAGGGCGTCGGCTACCTGGGATCGATCAGCTCGATGAAGTTCTCCCGGCTGGTCGTCCCCGGCGACCAGCTGCAGCTGGAGGCGAAGCTCGGCCAGCGCCTGGGCGGCCTGCGGCAGGTGTCCGTGAGGGCCACCGTCGGCACGGAGACCGCCGCGTCCGGCTCGCTGATCGTGACCACCGAGCGCAAGCCGCAGGGCCGGTCCGCGTCCCGGGCCTGAGCGGTGCGGACCGGGAGCCCACGGGCTCCCCGTTCCCCCGTACGACCCACCCGTCCCACGACAAGAAAGCAAGGAGGTGTGGAAATGACCGTCACGATCCGCCCGTACGAGCAGGGCGACGCCGATGACATCGCCAGGCTCTACGGACGCCACCGCGACAACCCCAACCCGGTGGCCGGCGGGATCAGCGGCGCGGAGCTGGCACGCGAACTCGCCGAACGCGACACCGCGACGTTCCTCGTCGCCCTCGACGACGGGCGGCTGGTGGGCACCTTCGGCCTGTTCCACAGCACCGGCCGGCGCTCCGCCCGTGCGGGGGAGCTCATCGCCGACATGTTCTTCGTCGCCCCCGCCTACCGCAACGGGGTGATCACCGGACGGCTCTTCACCGAGGCCGTCGAATGGATGATGCGCACCGGCTGCCTGGTGCTCCGGCTCACCGTCAACCCGGCCAACTCCGTGGCCTTCCGGCTCTACCGCCGGGTGGGCTGCGTCTCCGTCGGGCAGACCGTGCCAGGCGAGGACGGCAACGTCGAGCTGCACAACTACATCCCGCTCGTGCTGCGCAGCGTCTTCGCCGACCTCGACGACGACGTGCGGGCGGCCCTCGGGTCGCTGAGCAGCTTCGGCACCGTCACCCAGGCGAGGGCCGACGAACTGCGGACCGACGTGGTGGTGTCCGGCGGGGTCCGTACGGTCGCCTACGGTCTGGCCCTCGGCGACCACCGGCTCCACGCGCTGGTGGACGTCGACCGGGGGAGGGTCATCGGGGCGGAGATCACCCGCCCCGACGGCACCGGACGGCCGCTGCGGGTCACCGAACCCCCGTACGAGATCCGGCAGCCCGGGCAGGCCGGCCCGTACCGCTTCACCGACGGCCCGCTGACCTGCGAGATCGACGGCGACGACGGGACCGTGCGGGTCCTCGCCGCCGGTCACCACGGGCCGCTGTCCGTCTCCACCTGGCCCGGATGCCGGCCGGACCGGCAGGCGGGCTGGCGCGAGGGCGAGCCGCTGGATCTGGAGATCGTGCCCGTCGAGCACGGGGTGCGGATCTCCGAACGCCACGGGGACGACGAGGTCACCGGCACGTTCACCCTCGACGGCGGCGTGCTGGACCAGGCCTTCACCTTCACCGGAAGTCCCGGCAGGGTCTTCCAGACCATCGGGCTCAGGCAGGGCGTCCTCGCCCTGCCCGGCCCGGACGGCGGGGACGCCGTGGAACACCCCATCGGCCTCGGCCTCGGGGTGCGCGACTCCTCGGAGGTCGTCGCGGCCTCCCCGGTCGCGCCCGCCGGCTCCACCCTCACCTGGCGGGGCGCCGGCACCGGCGTCCAGGTCCCCGCCGGGCAGCGGGTCCGGCTGATCCACGCCACCCTGCTGGAACGCCGCCCCGAGCCGGGCGACGACGGGGTGGCACGCCTGCGGACCGCCTTCGGTGCGCCGCAGGCGCCGGTACGGGCCCCGCTGCCGGCCGTCGCACCGCGTACCCCTGCGGGGGAACGCCGGCTCGCGGTGGACGCCACCGCCGCCGGTGTCACCGTCTGGCGCGAGGGCACCACCAAGGTGCTGCGCAGCCCTCACCCGCGTACCCGGGCGTTCGGCTGCAACCCGGGCTGGTCCGCCGGGATGTGGGTCACCCCGGAACGCAGCCGCTTCAGCCGCGACAGCGGCCTCGGCTGGGGTGTCCACCTGGGCGCCGACTGGGCCGAGAAGGACGCGCTCGGTCTCTACGACCCGGAGCGGAGGACCGGCTGGGACGTCTCCGCCCCCGTCGACGAGCCGCTGCGCGTCGACGTGAGGTCGGCCTCCACCGAGGGCGACACCGTCCTCTGGATCACCCCGGACACCGGCGCCCGGACCACCGTGGCGATCGACTCCGCCGGGACCCGCTGGGAGCTGGAGTCCCCGGACTTCCGGCAGGTGTGGGCCTCGGCGGTCTCGGTCCGGCTGTCCGACGGCAGCTGGCTCGACTGCCGGCCGGCCGGGACGTCCGCGGCCGACGCGGAGATCGTGGTCCGCACCACCTCGTCCGGCCTGCTCATCGGCTGTGCGGCGGCCGGGGGACCGGACGGCACCGCCGCCTCCTGGCACCTCGCCCTCCGGGACGGACCCGGGCTCTGAGCCCGCACCGCCCGCCGCTGCACCGCACCTCCCCACTCCTTCCGTACCTGACTTCCGTACCTGACTTCCGTACCTGTGAGAGGAACCCGACCGACATGACCACCACCACCGTCACCGGCCTCCGTACCAGCGCCGACGACTACGCCACGCTGCGCACCACCGCCGGCGCCTACCGGATCACCGCGCCCCTGGTGCGGATCACGGGTGACGAGCGGATCGAGCTGCTGGACCAGTTCTTCGCCAAGTCGGGCGAGTTCGTCGACCCGGACACCGTCCGCGAGGCGCTGGCCCTCAACAGCGACGGCTCCCCCTTCGCGGTCCTGCTGCACTTCGAGATCGGCGACGAGGCGTGGCTGCTGCCGCGTACCCCGGTCACCGAGGACGAGCTGAGCGGCTACCTGGCCGGGCTCGACATCCCCGAGGGCGTCACCGTCGAGACGGCCCCCGAGGGCTGGGGCGCGGTCGCCTTCGAGGGGCCGAACGCCTGGTCCGCCGCGGCGGGCTTCGTCGACTTCGACATCTCCGGCCTGACCCTGCACGGTGTCACCGAGGCCGCCGTCGCGGAGGCGCCGGCCGCCCTGGCGCACCTGGCCCGCGTCGGCACCACCGGCGAGTACGGCTACCTGCTGCTCTCCAACGAGCCGGACGCCGCGTTCGCGGCGGTGCTCGCGGCCGTCGGCGAGCTGGGCGGTGCCGAGGTCGGTCCCGAGGGCCTGGCACGTGTCCAGGCCGAGGCCGGGCTCGGCGGCTACGCCACCGGCTTCGCCGGGCTCGCCGTGGACGAGGCCGACCTCGCCTGGATGGTCGACTGGAGCCGGATCGGCGACTTCCGCGGCTCCGAGAACCTCGTCCGGCCGACGACCGCATCCGCCCGGCTGACCGTCCTGGCCGCCCCGGCCCTCAGCCGCTTCACCTCCGGGGCGAACGTCTCCGCCGGCGGACAGGCCGTCGGCAGGGTCCTCGCGCAGGCTCCTTCCGCCAACCCCGAGGAAGAGCTCGTCCTCGCCCTCCTGGACGCCCCGTTCTGGGCGCCCGGCCTCGAACTGTCGGCACCGGACGACCAGGACGCCGAGCGTCCGCTGCGGACCGTCACGCTGCCCCGTGTCATCGCCCGCTCCCTCACCACCCGGATCTCCTGATGACCGCCCCGCGCATAGCCCTCACCGGCCTGGGGCTGATCACCGGGGCCGGGGACGACGTGGAGAAGAGCTGGTCGTCCATCACCGCCGGGATCTCCGGCATCCGCACCAACACGCTGTTCGGCACCGAGGAACTGCTCACCGACTGGGCGGGCATGGTCACCAGCCCCCAGGAGCCCGGCCTGGACCGCTGCTACAGCCTCGCCGCCACCGCGATCCGCGAGGCCCTGCGCACCGGCGGCCTCGACCTCGACAGCGTCGACCGGGACCGCGTGGCGGTCGTGGTGGGCTCCAGCCTCGGCGCCATGCCGACGCTGGAGAACGTCCACCGGGAACTCGTGCACGAGGGCCGGCTCGACGCCGGGCAGGCCGCCGCGGCCCAGCTCCCCTGCGTCGGCGACTACATCGCGGCCGAGTTCGACCTGCGCGGCCCGCGCGTGGTGCTCTCCAACGCCTGCGCCGCCAGCGCGGTGGCCCTCGGCTACGCGGCGGAGATGCTGTGGAACGGAGACGTCGACTACGTCATCTGCGGCGGCGTCGACCCCCTGGCCTCGCTCTCCGCGTACGGGTTCAGCGCCCTGGGAGCACTCGACCCCGAGCCCTGCTCGCCGCTGACGGCCTCCACCGGGCTGACCCTCGGCGAAGGGGCCGGGTTCATGGTCCTGGAGTCGGTCGAACGCGCCGCCGCGCGCTCCGCCCGCGTCCTGGCCGAACTCGGCGGGTACGGGCTGTCGTGCGACGGGTACCACCAGACCGCCCCCGACCCCAGCGGCAAGGGCGCCGCCGCCGCCATGGCCCAGGCCCTGGAGACGGCGGGACTCGGCCCCGAGGACGTCGACTACCTCAACCTGCACGGCACGGGCACCCCGGCCAACGACGCGTCCGAACCCAAGGCGCTGAAGCTGCTGTTCGGCCCCTCGGTGCCGCCGGCCAGCTCCACCAAGTCGATGCTCGGCCACACCCTCGGCGCCGCAGGCGCGGTCGAGGCGGTCGTCAGCACCCTCGCCATCGACCGCGGTGTGCTGCCCCCGACCGTCAACACCCGGGGGGCGGAGTCCCCGTTCGGGCTGGACATCGTCCCCGGCACAGGCCGCAAGGCGGAGCCCGAGGTCGTCCTGTCGAACTCCTTCGCCTTCGGCGGGAACAACGCGTCCGTGGTCCTCAACAGGCCGGGACGCAAGGGATCCTCGCCGCGGCGCGCCGAGGCCCGCCACCAGGTCGTCGTGACCGGCGCGGCCGGTCTCGCGGGCGCGGCGGCCGGAACAGGTCCGCTCGCCGAGGCCCTGGCGGCCGGGCGGCCCTGCTTCGACGCCCTGGAGCACGTGGACGGAGTCGGTGAGGTGCCCGTCGGCAGGGTGGACGTGCGGGCCGCGACCGGGAAGCTCAACCCGAGCCGGGCCCGGCGCATGGACCCCCTGGGCCTGCTCGCGGCCGCGGCGGTCGGTGACCTGTACGCCCGGCACGGCAAGCCCTCGCGGGCGGAGGCCGAGTCCACCGGGATCGTGTTCGCCACCGGCTACGGGCCGGTGACCTCCGTCCTGCGCTTCCACGAGGGAGTGCTGCGGCAGGGGATCACCGGGGCCAACCCCTCGCTGTTCGCCAACACGGTGGTCAACGCCGCCGCCGGCCATGTGGCGATGCTGCACCGCTACCGGGGCTACACCGCCACCATCGCCAACGGCGGGACCAGTTCGGTGCTCGCCCTGCACCTCGCGGCCCGGGTCATCGCCCGGGGCGCCGCCGACCGGATCATGGTCGTCGTCGCCGACGAGTTCCCCGAGCAGGCCCTGGCCACCCAGGCCGGACTGCCCGGATACGCCCGGTCCCCGCACGTGGTGCCGGGAGGCCGTACCGGGATGGTGCTCAGCGAGGGAGCGGCCGCCATCCTGCTGGAGAGCGAGGAGGCCGCCGCCGCCCGCGGCGCCGGCGTCCTGGCCAGGGCCGAGGGGTACGGTGCCTCCGGCGAGTCGGTGGGCGTCGGACGCCTGGGCCGGGACGGCGGAGCCTGGGCGCGCGCCCTGCGCAGCGCCATGGCCGACGCCGGGACGGGACCCGAGGGCATCGACACGGTCGTGTCGGCGGCCTCCGGTCACGGTCTGGTCGACCTCGCGGAGAACCGGGCCCTGGAGCTGGCGGGCCTGGCGGACCACCCGGTCGTCACGCCCAAGGCCCTGCTCGGGGAGACCTACGGCAGCGCCGGCGCGCTCGGCCTGGTGGCCGCGCTCAACGGGGCCGCGCCCGCGGGCCGGCTCCTGCTGTCCAGCTTCGCCCACGGGGGCTCGTACGCCGCCGCGGTCTTCGACACGGCGGCCCGATGAGCGGCCTGCTGACCCTGCTGCCACCGGCCGCGCTCCGCGGCCCGGTGGCGGAGGGCCCCGGTGACCCGGGCGAGGGGGCGGGCGTCGACTGCCTCCTCAGCCGCCACCCAGGGCTGCCCCGCGACCGTACGGGGAACCGACTGAGCCCGTCCGGCCGTTCGCTGATCATCGACGCCGCCCACAGCGTGTACGGGCTGCGCATCACCGGCCGGGACCTCACCCGCGACGGGCACCGCCGCTGGCGTCTGCCCGGTCACGGACTCACCGTCTCGGTGGCCCACTGCGCCGAGTTCGGCGCCGTGGCCTTCGGCGCGGGGACCGAGGTCGGCGTGGACCTCCAGGACGAGCGGGACCGCCCCGGCGCCATGCGGTGGCTGGGCGACCTGCTGGGTCTGCCCGGACCGGCGGCCATCCGGGACTTCGCCGAGTGCGAGGCGCTCATCAAGGCCTCCCACCTGACGAAGGAGACCTTCCAGGGGGTCCGGCTCCCCTCGTGGCGGCCGGGCTGGCGCCCGTCCGGCACCGGCGCCTACCTGGTCCGGTCCGCCCCGGCCGGCCGGGCCACCCATCTCGCCCTCGCCGCCGACGCGGCCGTCCCCGTGCGGTGGTGGTGGCGGCCGGCCGCCGGCGCGGCGGCCACCCGCACCGACGTCCCCACCCTGGAGCCAGCATGACCACGACGCCGACGGCCGAGTCCCCGGCGCGGCCCTACACCCGCCGGATCTCGCAGATCGAGCGCGGCTACCTGAACGCTGCCGCCACCGGCACCCCGCAGCTGATCCAGATGGTCGTCGAAGGAGAGGGACGCATCGGCCCCGACGCCCTCAGGGACGCCGTACGCGCCGCCTGCCTCGCCGGCCCCGGTCTCACCGTGCGCAGGCGAGGAGCGGCCTGGAAGGCCGGGGGCCCCCTGCCGCCGGTCGTGGAGATCCCCTCGTCGGACTTCGACTCGCCCTTCTTCCGGCGTGACCTCGACGTGGTCAACGGGCCGGTCTGCGAACTCGGTCTCTCCGAGGGGCCGGTGACCCGGCTCGTCGTACGCGCCAGCCACATCGTCACGGACGGCCGGGGCCTGCGGCAGTGGATCGCCGACGTGTTCCGGGTGCTGCGCGGGGAGGAACCCCTCGGCGCGGCGGACACCGCCGACGACACCCACTTCCGTACGGCGGCGGGAAAGGTGTCCCCGGCCCCGCCTCCCGCACGGCTCGAAGGGCTCCCCGCCCTTCTCGGCGAAGGGCCCGCCGACGGGACCCCGCTGTGGATCCGGCGCCGCGTGGCCGCCTGCCCCCCGGCGGTCACCGCCCGGATCGCGGCGGCCGTCTCGCGGCGCCTGCCCACCGGCTCCGGACGGCTGGTGGTCCCCGTCGACCTGCGCCGCCACGACCCCGCCGTCCGGTCCTCCGCCAACCTCACGTCGCAGGTGGTGCTCGACCTCGGACGGGACGACCACTGGAAGCGCCTGCACGGCGAGATCGTCGGATCCCTGCTGCGCAAGCGCGACGTGGCCGTGCTCGACCGGGACTTCCTGCGCAGCAACCCCTTCGCCAACAGCCTGCGCGAGGCGCGGGACCTGGACGGCACCCGCTTCCCCTGCACGGCGATCGTCTCCGACCACGGCCGTCTCGACACCGACGACTACCGCACCCCCTGGTTCACCCCCACCGGCTTCTTCACCCTTCCCATGCTCGTCCCGTACGCCGAGATGTTCATCAGCGCCTTCCGCGTCGGCGACGGCACCGAACTCACCCTGGCGTGCCGGGAACGCCCCGGCGCGCGGACCGCGGCCCAGGCGCTCCTCGACGACGTCGAGCACGCACTCGTCACGGCGGACCAGCCGGCTCCGCAGACCGGCTGACACTTCTAAGGACGCATCCATCATGTCGATGACCAACCAGACCCACGAGGACGTGCCGAGCCCACCGGTGGACCCGGGGCTCCACGAGGAGGCGCCCGCCCCGGCGCCCGCCGAACCGCCGGCCCAGGCCACGGAGGAGCGGCGGCCGGCCGGTTCCGGAGGCCGGGGCCCCGCACTCGGGACGATCGCCGCCGCGGTGACCGGCGGATTCCTCGCCCTGCTCGACACCACCATCGTCAACGTCTCACTGCACGACACCACCGCCCGCTTCGGCTCGCTCGACCAGGTCCAGTGGGTGGTGACGGGCTATCTGATCGCCCTCGCCGCCTGCATGCCGGCCACCGGCTGGCTGGCCGGCAGATTCGGCGTCAAGCGCGTCTTCATGGGCGCGACCCTCCTGTTCGCGCTCGGCTCGGCGGCCTGCGCGCTGAGCCAGACCCTGCCCGAACTGGTCGCCGCCCGCGGGGTGTCCGGCGCCGCCGCCGGTGTCCTCACACCGGTCTCCACGATCCTGCTCACCCGGGGCGTCCCCCGCGAGCACCTGGGCCGTGTGCAGGCGCTCAACGGCAGCGTGATGCTGATCAGCCCGCTGCTCGGCCCCACGGTGGGCGGGCTCCTCGTCGGCGCCTGGGGATGGCCCGCGGTCTACGCGGTCAACATCCCGCTCTGCGCCGCCCTCCTCTACGTCACCATGCGCTGGGTGCGACCGGACACCGCGGGCGAACGCTCCCCGAAGCCGCTGGACGTGGTGGGCCTGCTCTCCTCCGCCGCCTGCACCGTCAGCACCGTCCTGGCCATCAAGGAGTTCACCGACCACGGGCTCGCCCCGCGTGCGGACCTGCTGCTCCCGCTGCTGATCGCCGTCGCCAGCGGGGCGGTCTTCGTGGTCCGTGAACTGCGGACCCCGTCCCCGCTGCTCGACCTGCGGCTGTTCCGCAACCGCGTCTACACCATGGCCGTGGTCAACGTCTTCTGCCTGGGGTTCATCCTCTACTCGCCGATGATGCTGATCCCGCTCTACTTCGAGAGCGCGCGCGGTGAGTCCGCCGTCACCACCGGTCTGCTGATGTCCTCCGCGGGCCTGGGCGTGGTGACCGCGGCCTGGCTGTGCCGCGTCCTGA
Organism: Streptomyces sp. NPDC059166; assembly: GCF_042755185.1. Taxonomy (NCBI): domain Bacteria; kingdom Bacillati; phylum Actinomycetota; class Actinomycetes; order Kitasatosporales; family Streptomycetaceae; genus Streptomyces; species Streptomyces sp. NPDC059166. The sequence goes on from NZ_JBHZCI010000004.1 coordinate 75,329, forward strand.
TGAAGAAGGTGGGCGGCGGCGGCACGGTGGTGATCGGTATCGCGCTGACCATGCTGGCCACGTTCCCGCTCGCCGGCGTCGGCGGCGACACCTCGTACGTCCTGATCTGCGCCACGCTCGCCGTACGCGGCCTCGGTACGGGCCTGACCATCGTGCCCGCCATGACCAGGGCGTTCCAGTCGATCCGCCCCGAGTCCATCGGGGACGCCTCGGCGCAGCTCAACCTCGTCCAGCGGATCGGCGGCACGGTGGCCGTCGCCGTGGTGACCGTGGTGCTGCAGCGGGCCGCCGAGGAGCGGCACGGCCTGGTGCCGGGCGCGTTCGCCCACTCCTTCGGCTGGCTCATCTGGATCTACGCGATCACGCTGCTGCCCGCGCTCGCCCTGTTCGCCGCCGACCGCGCGGAACAGCGCCGGCGCGTGCGGGAGGCGTGAGGCCGGTGACGGGCGCGGAGCTCGGGCCTGCCGGTGCGCGGCGGGTGGCCGGCCGGTCCCGGACGACCCGCCCGGGGCCGGCCGGCCGCTCACTCCGCGCCGGTCAGCCAGCCCCTGGACACGGCCTTGGCGCCCGCCTGGAAACGGCTGCGGGCACCGAGCTTCTCCAGCAGGTCCGCGGCGATGCGGCGCGCCGTCCTGGGGGACACCCCGAGCCTCTTCGCCACCGCCTCGTCCGTGAGCCCCTGGCCCAGCAGCCGCAGTGCCTCGGCCTCCTGGGGGGTGAGATCGTGCTCGTCCCGCTCACGGCTGGGGGCCTGCCCCAGCCGGGCGCCCTGTTCCCAGATGCTCTCGAAGAGGGCGGTCAGCGCGGTGACGGTGCCGCAGCCGCTGAGCACCAGCGCGCCCGCGGCGCTGTTCCCGCCGTCCACCGGGACGATGGCGGTGGTGCGGTCGATCAGCATCATCCGGACCGGCAGCGACGGTGTGGTCCGCACCTCACCGCCCAGCGCGGTCAGCCACTTCGCGTACGACAGAGTGGCCGGATTGTGGCGGACGCTGTCCAGGTACAGGGTCCGCATCCGCACCCCGCGCTCGAGGAGTTCCTTGTCCTGGGGCTTCGCCGCCTCCATACTCGCCTCGCTCTGCGCGCCCCCGGGGGCGAACGTCATGATCTCCGCGGAGACACGGCGGACGAGCAGGGCGATGCGGTCACGGATCTCCTCGATGCCGTCCAGCCGTTCGACGCCCTCGATCCGCTTGTCGCGCCGGGTGGCCGTGAAGTCCGCGGACAGCCGCGCGGCGGCGAGCCGGATCTGCTCGACACGGCGCTGCTCGGCGGCGAGACGTTCCTCCTGCTGGGCGAGGATGGTCTGGACGCCCAGCTCCGGATTGACCGCCCGGAAGTGGGAGGGAAGGCCGGCGATGGGCCGGATCAGGGCCAACTCACTGAGTTTGTCCAGCGCCTGACGCACCTTCGCGCCAGGTATGCGAAGTCGCTCCCCCAGCTCCGCCAGCTCGACCTGCGGATACGCCAGGACCGCTCTGTAGACGGCTTCGCAGACCTCGTCCAGCCCGAGAATCTCCAGCACCGACTGTCTCTCCCCCCACGCAAAGACATTCGGCCTCAATCTAAGCATGATCCGGACCGCCCCGACTTTGCGCATTCGTAAACGTTCGCCAAAGCGCGAACGCCTGCGCGTCGTCCTGTAGTTGGCCTGAAATCGCCCTCCGGAGCCGTCTCGCGCCGCCCTTCGGGCACGGCGTCCGGCCTCCCTCCGTCGTCGAACCGAGGTATGAACTCATGAACCTGGTGCACGTCCGTCTCCAGCTTCCCGACGGGACGACGCAGGTCCCGGGACTGAAGCAGACGCTGCTGCGCCATGTGTCGGCCGGGGAGACGGTGGAGCACATCAGTCTCCACCCGGGGGACGACGGCGAGCTGACCATCGGGTTCTGGGTCGGCGGTGCGGGCGTCGTCGGCTCGGAGCGGATCGCGTACGCGATCACCCTGCGCGCGCTGGAGGCCGAGCCCGGCCTCGCCCGCGCCCGAGTCACCAGCTGCTCCAGCGCCCTCGTCCCCGCCGTCTTCGACGAGATGGCGCGGCCCGCGCCGGCGCCTGGACGGTATATGCGATGGACGGATGCGGAAGGCGGGGAAGGCTAGGCGATCACTTCCGGCGCGGCAAGACTCTGTGGTGTCGGACCGGGAACCCCGCAAGGGTCCCGCCGGATTCCTCCACCTACCCTTCACGCAGGAGTGCTCCCATGCCGCAGTCCACTCTCCGCGCCGCCCGCCGGACCGGAAAGACCGTCGCGCTGATCAGCCTTCTCCTCTGCGGCCTCACCTTCTTCACGGCCCACCACACCTCCGCCGCCGCCCCTTCGTCCGTCGTGGCGGGCGACCTCACCTCCGCCGACATGGGCGAGGACACCACCGGCTGGGACTGACCTCCCGCCGGCCGGGTCCGGCGCGCGTGGCGTTGTGAAGAGCCCGGCCCCTTCCGGCCGGGCGCCGAACCGAACCGACGAGCGGGGTGACGGTCGTGACACAGTTCCTGGTCCTTGGCTCCCTGGAGATGCGCCGGGCCGGCGAGCTCGTGCCCGTGCGGGGGATGCGGCAGCAGAAGCTGCTCGCGCTGCTCCTGCTGAGCGTGGGCCGGGTGGTCCCGGTGGACTTCCTGGTGGACGAACTCTGGGAGACCCCTCCGTCGTCGGCCCGTACCCAGGTCCACAACGCGGTCCACGACCTGCGGCGGATCCTGCCCGTGGGCGGCGGGAGCAGCCTGGTCACCGCGGACATCGGGTACCGGCTGACCGTCCCCGACGACGCCCTCGACTCGCACCTGTTCACCGGCAGGGTCCGTGCGGCCGGGGCGGCGGAGCGGGAGGGACGCCTCACGGAAGCGGTCAGGCTGCTCCAGTCCGCGCTCGACCTCTGGCGCGGGGACGCCTTCGCCGGCATCAAGTGCTCCGCCGTCCTCGGCGCCGCGGTGAAGCTCGACGAGCAGCGGCTCACCGCGATCGAGGACCTCATGGCCCTGCGTCTGAGGGCGGGCGAGTGCAACGCCGTCGTCGGTGAACTGCAGGCCCTCATCGCGCAGTACCCGTTGCGTGACGCGCTGCGCGCCAGCCTGATGACCGCGCTGTGCCGCAGTGGACGCCAGGCCGACGCCCTCGCCGTCTACGACGAGGGCAGGCGCCACCTCGTGGAGGAGCTCGGACTCGAACCCGGCCGGCGGCTGCGGAGCCTGCACGCGGAGATCCTCGCCGGCTCCCCGGCCGTGCACGGCTCCGAGAGGCCGAACCCCGCGTACTCCCCGAACACCCAGAACCTCCAGAACCCGCAGCACCCCCCGGGCGCCGTACACCCCCAGGCCGCCGTGCGGTCCCCGGTCACCTCCGGGTCGGGCGCCCCGCGGGGCACCGGCCCCGCGACCCCGGCCGTCCGCCCGGCGCCCGCCCCCGGCGGGAACTCCCTCCCGCCCGGCCTGGCCGACTTCACCGGCCGCTCCGAGGACGTACGCCGCCTGCTGGACGCCGTGGACCGCGGTGACGACACCTCGCCCCGGGTCGTCGCCGTCGACGGCACCGCGGGGGTGGGCAAGACGTCCCTCGTGGTGCACGCGGGACACCGGCTCGCCCCCGTCCACCCCGACGGGCAGTACGCCGTCGAACTGCACGGGTTCAGCCCGCTGCGGGGACCGGTGCCACCCGAGGAGGCGCTCGGCGTCCTCCTCCAGGCCGACGGTGTCGCCGCCGACGCGCTCCCGGAGGGCACGGCGGCCCGCAGCGCCCTGTGGCGGTCGCGGCTGGCGGGACGGCGCTGTCTGCTGATCCTGGACGACGCCCTGGACACCGCGCAGATCCGCCCGTTGCTGCCCGGAACCGGCGGGGCGACGGTGCTGGTGACGAGCCGGCGCAGGCTCACCGCGCTCGACGGGGCGGTACCGCTGCCGCTCGACGTGATGACGCCCGAGGACGCCGCGGCGCTCTTCGGCAGGATCGCCGGGCCCGCGAGGGCTGCGGCGGAGCCCGGCGAGACCGCGCGGGCCGTCGGGCTCTGCGGCCGGCTTCCCCTGGCGGTCCGGATCGCCGCGACCCGGCTGAGGGACCGGCCCGCCATGCGGGCCGGGGACCTCGCCGGGCGTCTGGCACACGCGGCCGGCCGGCGGCGGTGCCTGAGCACCGCCGACCGCGACCTGCCGCAGCTGCTGTCCCTGTCGTACCGGCGGCTGACCCCCGCCGAGCGGAGGGCGTGCCGGCTGCTGAGCCTGCAGCCCGCGCCGAGCTTCGACCTCGGCCGGGCCCGCGCCGTGACGGGGCTCGGCCCGGACGACGCGGAGCAGCTCCTGGACGTCCTGCTCGACGACAACCTGATCCGGCAGGAGGCCCCCGACCGCTTCTCCTTCCACACCCTGCTCAAGGACTGTGCCCGTGAGCTGCCCGTGGAGCAGGAGGACCTGGAAGCGGCCCTGGGTCAGCGGGCGGTGACGGAGAACGCGTCCGGGGCCAGCGCCGGTACGAGGCCCTCGGCGGCCGCCCGGGTCAGCAGGCCGCGGATCGCCGCGTAGCCGCTCTCGCCGAGGTCGGCGGTGAACTCGTTCACGTAGAGCCCGATGTGCTGGTCGGCGACGGCCGGGTCCATCTCCTGAGCGTGCTCCAGGACATAGGGGCGCGACCGCTCCGGGTCCTCCCAGGCCATCCGCACCGAGGTGCGGACGGACTCGGCCAGCCGGTCCAGGGTCTCCTGGCCCAGCGAGCGCTTGGCGATGATCGCGCCGAGCGGGATCGGCAGCCCGGTGGTGGACTCCCAGTGCGCGCCCATGTCGGCGAGGCTGTGCAGGCCGTAGTTCTGGTAGGTGAAGCGCGCCTCGTGGATGACGAGCCCGGCGTCCACGAGGCCGTCGCGCACGGCGGGCATGATCTCGTCGAACGGCATGACGACGATCTCGCCGACACCGCCGGGGACGACCTCGGCCGCCCACAGCCGGAAGAGCAGATAGGCGGTGGAGCGCTCGCTCGGCACGGCGACGGTCTTCCCCGTCAGGTCGGTGCCCGGCTCCTTCGTCAGGACCAGCGGCCCGCAGCCCCGGCCCAGCGCGCCCCCGCACGGCAGCAGCGCGTACTCGTCGAGGACCCACGGCAGGACGGCGTACGACACCTTCAGCACGTCGAACTCGCCGCGCTCGGCCATGCCGTTGGTGAGGTCGATGTCGGCGAAGGTGACGTCCAGGGCAGGCGCGCCGGGGACCCTCCCGTGCGCCCACGCGTCGAAGACGAAGGTGTCGTTCGGGCACGGCGAGAAGGCGATCCGCAGCGCGGGCGGCGCCGCGTCGGAGGTGCCGTTCCCGGTCTCAGTCACTGTGCCGGTCGGGTCGGTCATGCGGGGTCCAACTTTCCACTACGGATGCGGTCTTCCCGAACGCCCCGGTGAGCGCCGCGAGGGCGTCACCGATCCGCCAGGCCCCGCGGTCGCGCGGCCCCACGGCGTTCGAGACGGCCCGGAGCTCCAGCGCCGGCACACCGAACCGGTGGGCGGCCTCAGCGACGCCGAAGCCCTCCATGGCCTCGGCGACTGCTCCGGGGTGGGCGGCCAGCAGCTCGGCGGTCCGGGCCGCGCTGCCGGTCACGGTGGAGACGGTGAGGACGGGCCCCGGCATCGCGCCGGCGGCCGCCGCCACGTCCCGTACGAGCTCCTCGGGCGGCACGAAGGTGTCCCTGCCGAAGCCGAGCGAGGTGACGGGCGCGAAACCGTCCGGGGTCTCGGCGCCCAGGTCCGCCGCGACGATCACGGAGGCCAGCACCAGGGAGCCGACGGGTGCCGCGGGTGCGAAACCGCCGCCGATGCCCGCCGAGACGACGCACGCGTACGGCTCGGCCGCGGGCGCGGCGGCCAGGGCGCAGGCCGTGGCGGCCGCCGCAGCGGCGGGGCCCGCACCGCCCGCGAGGACGTCGTAGGGCCCGGCCCGGTGCAGCTCGGCACCGGGCACCTGGCGTACCCGGGGCCGGTCGCCGAAAGCGCGCGTGACCGCGTCCCGTTCGGCCGGGACGGCGGTCACGACAAGCACCCGCACGGCGGTGTTCCTCGGGTCCGGTGGGTCAGGAGGTCTTCGTGAGCTGGAAGTGCCAGACACCCGTGAGCTTCTGGCCCTTGGTCTCGACGACGCTGACCTGCGTCTTGGACGCGGTGGTCTCACCCGTCTGGCTGGCGAAGAAGGCGCTGCCGGGGATCGTCCGGTACGTCTTCTTGTACGGCTCCTGCTCGGCCTGCTGGCCGTTGATGAAGAGGGTCCAGCCGTGGTCCGCGATCTCGGGGTCGACACCGAAGTGGACCTTGTCGTCCATCGCGACCTTGACGGACTTCTCCGCCTTCTTGTTCAGGCAGCCCTGGATCTCGGACTCCTTGAGAGCGTCGCCGTCGTTGTAGCAGGCGGCCTCGGTGCTCACCGAGTTGTCGCCGACCGTCACGGTGGCGAGCGGCGTCGGCTTGTCGCAGGCGGACAGGACAAGGAGTCCCGCGGACACGGCACCGAGAGCGACGCCGATTCGACGGCCCTTACCGGAGAAGAACGCAACGGTCATGGGCCGAAGGTTATCGGTCGGTGCCACTCACGCCACGCGGGGGTGCGGTGAGCCGCGCCGCGCGGCTCCCAGGAGGCCCCGTACGGAGGCGACGGCGCCGAGGGCGAGCAGACCCGCGGCGACCGACATGCCCAGTACTCCGTTGAGGGGCAGCGCGATCCCGATCGCCCCGCCGACCACCCACGACATCTGGAGCAGGGTCTCGGACCGGGCGAACGCCGACGTACGCACCTCCTCGGGCACGTCCCGCTGGATCATCGCGTCGAGCGACAGCTTCGACAGGGCCTGGGTGAAGCCGGCGACCGCGGTCAGGGCGGCCACCATCACCGTGCTGAAGAACACCGCGGCGAGCACGGCGACCCCCAGCGCCAGCCCCAGCACCGTCGCGACGATCACCTCCGGCCCGCGTGCCCTGAGCCACGACCCCACCGCCGTACCGAAGGCGTTTCCCGCTCCGGCCGCGACGCCGACGATGCCGAGGGAGACGGCGGCGGACTGCCCGGCCAGGGGGTGCTCACGGAGCAGGAACGCCAGATAGAAGATGAGGAAGCCGGAGAGCGCCCGGTGCGCGGCGTTCGCCTGGAGCCCGTGCAGGACGGACGGGCCGACGGACCGCAGCCCCGGCGGCCTCTCCCGCCCCCGGCGCCCGCCGATCCGGGTGCTGCCGCTCCGGTTGCCCCTCCCCTTGTCCGGGCGGGGGACGGAGGCGCGGGGCGCCTCCTCGTGCGGGACGGCGAGGCGGGCCTTGCGCTCGCCCTTCGCGGAGTCGACCTTGTGGGGGAGGGTGAAGGCGAGGACCGTACCGCCGAGGAAGACGACACAGGCGCCGTAGAGCGGCCAGGGGGAACCGACGGCCTGCAGCCCCGCCCCGATCGGCGCCGCGATCCCCGTCGCCAGCAGACCGGCCAGCGTGACCCGGGAATTGGCCTTCACCAGCGAGAAGCGCGGCGGGAGCAGCCGTGGCACCACGGCGCTGCGCACCACCCCGTACGCCTTGGAGCTGACCAGGACCCCCAGGGCCGCCGGATAGAGCTCCAGGCCTCCGGTGGCGACCGCGCCGGACATGGTGATCGCCAGCACCGCGCGGGCGAACATCGCCCCGGCCATCGCCGCCCGGCGGCCGTGCGGGAGCCGGTCCAGCAGGGGGCCGATCACCGGGGCGAGGAGGGTGAAGGGGGCCATGGTGACGGCGAGGTAGAGGGCGACGCGCCCACGTGCCTCGTCCGTCGGTACGGAGAAGAAGACCGTGGAGGCCAGCGCCACGGTGATCATGACGTCACCGGCGCCGTTGACCGCGTGCAGTTCGATCAGCTTGCCGAGCCCCGACTCGCCCGCCCCGTGGGCGTGGGTCGCCTTCCGGATCCCACGCGCGGTGCCCGTGAAGGGCGCCCGCAGGGCACGGGCCATCGCCCGGCCCGCCCTGCGGAGCGGGCCGGATCCGTCGGACGACCTGGCGGCGGCCACGTGGTCATAGTGCCCCACCCCCCGCCGTCACGAACCCATGATCGGGCGGGGCGCGGCGGGGGACGCTCCGTCGGGCGAGTCGCCCCGGGGCGGGCGACGGCCGCCGGGCGGCCGGTCGGACGACCGGGGACGCGGCCCGGGGCCGGCACCGTTCTCGGCCCGTCCCCGCGGGACCGTCCGGCCCCCGGCGGCGGGCCTGTCCGCGAGCTTTCCGGAAGGGTTCCGTTCCACTTCGGGACGGGCAGGTGGGCGCGGGGCGGCGGAGAGGGTAGCGTGCACTCACGCGCCACCGGCGGTTGTTCTTGGCCGCGCGCCTCTCCGCGATCCCGCAGAATGGGTGGCAGAAGGCGCGCCCGAGGCAGGCACAACGGGTGTGGACGTCGACGCGGCCCCCAGGTCCGCTCCGCTCACGCCCGTCATGGCCGAAATCGGACATCGATGGGCTGCTGGCGCGCTCGTGAGACGGCGTATGGAGAGAAGCGAGACCTGTGAGTGCTGCGACGACGCGAAGCCGTACGGCCCGTACCCCCGCCCCTGACCGCCTGTGCGCCGAGGCGGTAGACCTCGCACGCGCGGCGGCGGAGGAGGCGGCCGCGCCGGGAGTGGTGGGTGAGCATGTCGCCCTGGTGTCCGAAGGGGACCGGGTCGTCACGCACTACTTCGAATCGAAGGAGCCCGGCTACCGGGGCTGGCGCTGGGCGGTGACGGTCGCCCGCGCCTCCCGCGCCAAGAACGTCACCCTTGACGAAACGGTGCTGCTCCCCGGCTCGGACGCGCTCCTCGCCCCCGAGTGGGTGCCCTGGAGCGAGCGGCTGCGCCCCGGTGACATGGGCCCCGGCGACCTGCTGCCGACCGAGGCGGAGGACCCGAGGCTGGAGCCCGGCTGGACCGGCGAGGACGAGCCCCTGCCGAACTCCGCCGTCTCCGAGGTCTCCCGGGAGATGACCGAGCTCGCGGACGCCGAGGACGCGGAGCTCACCACGCTCCCCGTGACGAGCCGCGGCTCGATCACCTCGGTCGCGGAGGAGCTCGGCGCCCGGCGTGCCCGGGTGCTGTCCCGCTACGGGCTGGGCATCGCCGCGGACCGCTGGGACGAGGAGTTCGGCGCCCGGACGCCCATGGCCCAGGCGGCGCCCGCCTCGTGCGTCAGCTGCGCCTTCCTGGTGCCGATGGCGGGCTCCCTGCGGCAGGCCTTCGGCGTCTGCGCGAACGAGTTCGCACCGGCGGACGGCCGGGTCGTCTCCCTCGCCTACGGATGCGGCGGGCACTCCGAGGCGGCCGTCATGCCGAAGCCGCCGAAGCCCGCCCCGCACGCCCTGGACACCATGCGGGTGGACGACTACCCGCTGCGGCCCTCGGACGACTCCGGCTCCGTCCCGTCCCAGCCGGACGGCTCCACGGAGGACCTCGGCCACTCCTGACCCCGGCCGCTCGGCCGGGCGGTCCCGGCCCGCCCGGTCAGGGGCGGGCCGGCACACGCGTTTCCCGCTCGCGGTACCTTCGGGCGCACACTGGGCGTCACGGGTCACCGGAAGAGCGGAGTACGAGCGTGAGCATGAATGCGACCGAGGGGGCCGATCCGTTCGGGACGGCACGACTGCGGCGCGGCGTGCTCGACGCCTGGGGCGCCGGACCCGCCCGCTTCCGCGAGGACGCCAACGCCGAGGAGGACCTCGCCCTCGGCGGCTACCGCGACCGGCTGGTCGTCGAGCTGGCCCAGAACGCCGCCGACGCCGCGGCCCGCGCCGGGGTGCCCGGCCGGCTGCGCCTCACCCTGCACGCCGGGGACGGCACGGGCGGTGACCGCCCCGCGGTCCTGGCCGCCGCCAACACCGGGGCCCCGCTCGACGCGACGGGCGTCGAGTCGCTGAGCACCCTGCGCGCCTCCGCGAAGCGCGAGGGCCACGAGTCGTCCGTCGGCCGCTTCGGCGTCGGATTCGCCGCGGTCCTCGCCGTCAGCGACGAGCCCGCGGTGATCGGCCGCCACGGCGGCGTCCGCTGGTCCCTCGCCGAGGCCCGTGACCTCGCCCGGCAGGCGGCCGTCGGCAGCCCCGGGCTCGGCGACGAACTGCGCCGCCGCGACGGGCACGTGCCGCTGCTGCGGCTCCCACTGCCCGCCGAGGGCACCGCGCCCGACGGGTACGACACCGTCGTCGTGCTGCCGCTGCGCGACGGCGTCGCCGAGGACCTGGTGGAGCGGCTGCTCTCCGGGGTGGACGACGCCCTGCTCCTCACACTTCCCGGCCTCGACGAGGTCGTGATCGAGACCTCCGACGGCGTACGGACCCTGTCCCGCTCGCGACAGGGCGACTACATCCACATCGAGGACTCCGCGCACGGCCTGCACCGCTGGCGCACCGCCGCGGACCACGGGGCGGTGGACCCCGCGCTGCTGGCCGACCGGCCCGTCGAGGAGCGGCTGCGACCGCACTGGTCGGTGACCTGGGCGGTGCCGGTGGACGAGAACGGCGCGCCCAGGCACCCCCGTACGGCACCGGTCGTGCATGCCCCGACCCCCACCGACGAGCCGCTCGGGGTGCCCGCGCTGCTGATCGCCTCGCTGCCGCTGGACACCACCCGGCGCCATCCCGCGCCGGGGCCGCTGACCGACTTCCTGGTGCAGCGTGCCGCCGACGCGTACGCCGGACTGCTCGCCGGGTGGGAGCCCGTGTCGGTGGCGACGATCGCCCTGGTGCCGGGTGCGCTGGGCAAGGGGCAGCTCGACGGAGCCCTGCGGGCCGCGATCCTGGAGCGGCTGCCCCGCGTCGCCTTCCTGGAGCCCGCGGCGCCCCGGGACCCCGCCGAGACCGCGGGGGAGTGGGACGACTGGGACGGCGCCGCGAGTCCGGGACGGGCGACGACGGCGCTGCGGCCGGTGGAGGCCGAGGTCGTCGAAGGGGTCGGCGAGCAGACCGTGCGGGTGCTCGCCGAGGTGCTGCCCTGTCTGCTGCCGGCCGGCCTGGAGCGGCGCACCGAGCTGCGCACGCTCGGTGTCGCCCGGGTCCCGCTGACCGAGGCGGTGGACCGGCTGGCCGGTCTGGAACGCGGCCCGGACTGGTGGCGCCGCCTCTACGACAGCCTGGCCGGTGTCGACCCCGACCGGCTCTCCGGGCTGCCCGTGCCGCTCGCCGGCCCCGAGGAGACCCCCCGCACCACCATCGGCCCCCGGCAGGTCCTGCTGCCGCAGCCCGACGCGCTGCCCGCCCCGGTGCTCGGCCGGCTGGCCCGGCTCGGGCTGAAGGTGGCCCACCCGGATGCCGCGCATCCGCTGCTGGAGAAGCTGGGCGCCCTGCCCGCCACCCCGCGCGCCGTCCTGCGGACCCCGCAGGTGCGGGCCGCGGTCGCCGGTTCGCTGGACGCGGGCGAGGTGTGGGACGAGGACGCTCTGGACGCCGACGAATTGGCCGAGACCGTGCTCACCCTCGTGCGGGACGCCGGTCTGGAGCCCGGGGACGAGCCCTGGCTCGGCGCGCTCGCCCTGCCCGACGAGGACGGCGAGATCGCGCCCGCGGGTGAACTCGTGCTGCCGGACAGTCCGTTCGCCCAGGTGATGCGTGAGGGCGAACTCGCCCTGTGCGACGCGGAGCTGACCGGGCGCTGGGGTGAACAGCCGCTGACCGCCTGCGGGGTGCTGGCCACCTTCGCCCTCGTGCGCGCCACCGACGTCGTCCTCGACCCGGACGAACTGGAGCCGCGCGACGGCGACTTCGCCGAACCCGACGACGCCGGGCTGCTCGACGCCGTCGACGTCTGGTGCGAGGACGTCCTGGACCAGCTCCCCGACACCCCGGTGCCGCCGGTCGCCACCGAGATCGTCGCCGTCCGCGACCTCGACCTCGTCGACGACGACGCCTGGCCGCAGGCGCTGGCGATGCTGGCCAGGCCACCGCTGCGCGACGCGCTGACCCAGCCGGTGCGGGTGCTGCTCCCCGACGGCACCACGCAGTCGGTGCGCCCCTACACCGCGTGGTGGCTGCGCGACCACCCGGTGCTCGACGGCCGCCGCCCCGCCGGGCTGCGCGCGGCGGGCGGTGACCCTCGCCTGGCCGGCCTCTACGACTCCGCCGACGCCACCGGCTTCGACGACGCCCAGGTGCTCCGCGCCCTCGGCGTGCGGACCTCCGTCGCGGCGCTCCTGGACGAGCCCGGCGGTGCGGCGGAGCTGCTGGGCCGCCTCGCGGACGAGGAGCGCCCGGTCGGGCCGGTGCAGCTGCACTCCCTCTACACCGCGCTCGCCGACCTCGAACCCGAACAGGTCACGCTGCCGGACGAGCTGCGCGCCGTGGTGGACGACGAGGTGAGGGTCGCCGACGCCTCGGACGTGGTGATCGCCGACGCCCCGGACCTGCTCCCGCTCACCGCCGGGCTCGCGCTGCTGCCGGTCGCCCCGGCGCGGGCGGCCGAGCTCGCGGACCTGCTCCAGGTGCGGCGGCTCGGCGAGAGCGTCGAGGCCGTGGTGACCACCGAGGGCGAGGAGCACCGGGTGCCGGACTCCGTTCGCGTCCTGCTGGGTCCGGGGACTCCGGACACCTACGTCGAGCACGGCGAACTGCGGGCCGGCGGTGTCGAGCTCGACTGGCGCCGCACCCCGGACGGCGTGGTCCACGCGTCCACCCTGGAGGGCGTGGCGGCCGGTCTCGCCTGGGCGGCGGGGCAGTGGCCGCGCCGCTTCGAGGTGGCCGCGCTGCTGGAGGACCCGTCACGCACGGAGGAACTGGCCCGGGACCGCTGGTTCGACTGAGGCGGGCCCGGCCCGGGGTCACGTCCGGAAGTGGCGGCCGACCAGTCTCCAGGTGAGCTCCAGGGCGGCCGCCGCCGCCACCGCGATGCCGACCGCCGTCCACGGCATGGTCACCCCGACGAGCCTCAGGGCGAAGAAGTCCTGGAGCCACGGCACCGCGAGCACGACCAGGAAGCAGAACCCCATCGCGGCCACCAGGGCGATCCGCCACCAGGTGTACGGGCGCGCGATGATCGCCAGGACCCAGATGGAGACCAGGAACAGGGTCAGGGTCGCCGCGCTCGTCTCCGCCTCCAGCGAGCCGGGGCCCGAGTAGGCGTGCCGGGCCACCAGGTAGCAGGCGAAGGTGGCGGCCGCCGCGATGATCCCGGACGGGATCGCGTACCGCATGACCCGGCGCACGAAGTGCGGGCGGGCGCGCTCCTTGTTGGGGGCCAGCGCCAGGAAGAACGCCGGTACGCCGATGGTCAGCGTCGACAGCAGCGTCAGGTGGCGCGGCAGGAACGGGTATTCCACCTGGAAGCAGACCACCAGGATCGCCAGCAGCACCGAGTAGACCGTCTTCGTGAGGAAGAGGGTGGCGACCCGGGTGATGTTGCCGATGACCCGGCGCCCCTCGGCCACCACCGACGGGAGTGTCGCGAAGCTGTTGTCCATCAGCACGATCTGGGCGACCGCCCGGGTCGCCTCGGAGCCCGAGCCCATCGACACCCCGATGTCGGCGTCCTTCAGGGCGAGCACGTCGTTGACGCCGTCGCCCGTCATCGCGACCGTGTGCCCGCGTGACTGGAGGGCGCCCACCATGTCGCGCTTCTGCTGCGGGGTCACCCGGCCGAAGACCGCGTTCCGCTCGATCCTGCTCGCCATGGCGTCCCGTTCCCGGGGCAGCCGGCGCGCGTCCACGGGGTGCTCGGCGCCCGGCATCCCCAGCTTCTGCGCCACCGCGCCGACGGAGACCGCGTTGTCGCCCGAGATCACCTTCGCCGCGACGTCCTGGTCGCCGAAGTAGGCGAGGGTGTCCCCGGCGTCGGGCCGCAGCCGCTGCTCCAGGACGACGAGCGCGGTGGGCAGGGCCGTCGAAGCGGCGTCGGACGCCTCCAGATCGCCGCGCACCCGGGCCAGGAGCAGCACCCGCAGGCCCTGTTCGTTGAGGTGGCCGGTCTCGGCCAGCGCGGGGTCGTCCTCGGTGAGCAGCACGTCGGGGGCACCGAGCAGCCATGCGGAGGCGTCCCCGTTCCCCTCGGCGAAGGCGGCGCCGCTGTACTTGCGGGCCGAGGAGAAGGGCAGGGTCCGTGTGACGCCCCAGCCCTCGCCGTCCGGGTAGGCGTCGATGATGGCCTTCAGGCTCGCGTTGGGCCGCGGGTCGGAGGCGCCGAGGGCTCCCAGGACCCGGCGTACGTAGTCCTCCTGGGAGCCGTTCAGCGGGCGTACCTCGGTGACGTCCATGCCGCCCTCGGTGAGGGTGCCCGTCTTGTCCAGGCAGACGACGTCGACGCGGGCCAGGCCCTCGATGGCCGGAAGTTCCTGCACCAGGCACTGCTTGCGGCCGAGGCGGATCACGCCGATCGCGAAGGCGACCGAGGTCAGCAGGACCAGGCCCTCCGGGATCATCGGGACGATCCCGCCGACCGTGCGGGCCACGGAGTCCTTGAAGTTGTTGTCCTTGACGACCAGCTGGCTGATGATCAGCCCGATCGCCGTGGGCACCATCATCCACGTCACGTACTTGAGGATCGTGCTGATGCCGCTGCGCAGCTCGGACCGGACGAGCGTGAAGCGGGACGCCTCCTCGGCGAGCTGCGCGGCGTAGGCCTCGCGCCCGACCTTGGTGGCGGTGAAGGCCCCGCCGCCGGCGACGACGAAGCTGCCGGACATCACGGGGTCGCCGGGCCGTTTGGTCACGGGGTCGGCCTCGCCGGTGAGGAGCGACTCGTCGATCTCCAGGCTGTCGGCCTCGGCCACCGTGCCGTCGACGACGACCTTGTCGCCGGGGCCCAGCTCGACCAGGTCGCCGAGCACGATCGCTGAGACCGACACCTCCACGGCGGTCCCGTCGCGCCGCACGGTCGGCTTCGCCTCGCCGATCACCGCGAGGCCGTCCAGGGTCTTCTTCGCACGCCACTCCTGGACGATGCCGATCCCGGTGTTGGCGATGATCACGAAGCCGAAGAGGCTGTCCTGGATCGGCGCTACGAGGAGCATGACCACCCAGAGCACGCCGATGATCAGGTTGAAGCGGGTGAGGACGTTCGCGCGGACGATCTCGGTGACCGAGCGCGAGGACCGGACGGGTACGTCGTTGACCTCGCCCCGCGCGACCCGCTCGGCGACCTCGGCGGTGGTCAGCCCTCCCGGCTGCGCGGCAGGGCCGCGTACGGGGGCCGGACGGCCGGAGGAGTCGGGTGCCCGCTGCGTCATGGTTCCGACCGTACGGGCGGAAGGGGGGATTCACCCGCCGGGCGCCGTGAGTTCCGACCGGGGGAGGACCCCTGCGGTCCCGGGGTCGTACGCGGGCGGCCGGCCGTACGTCAGTGGTGGGAGGCGTCAGGCCCGGCGGCGGCCCGCGCGGCCGCCCGCTTCAGCGCGGCGTCGCGTCCCCGGACGTACCAGATGCCGATCAGGCCCAGCCCGGCGCCGGCCAGGCAGACCCAGATCCACCAGGCGTGGCCGCGGTCGTCGAACCAGCCGTAGAAGGGGACCTGCACGAGGAAGAGGACGAACCAGAGGATCGTGCCGCCGGTGATGGTGGCGACGACCGGGCCCTCCAGGGGCTCGGGTGCCTCGTGCTTCGGTGTCCACTTCTGCATACGGCGAGTCTACGTTCTGCCCCGCGGCCCCTGTCGGGCGCGGCAGGGGCCGCGGACCGGGCGGGCTGAGGCCGGACGGCCCAAGGGTCTACGCGCGGAGATAGCGATCTAGCTCTTATGTATTCATACTGAATCTGCTTACGGGTGACTCGAAATATTCGTGTGAACATCCAAATCTGACTGGTTTCACCCGCTCCTGCCTCATCCCCTCCTGCACGACTGAAGGTCATACATGTCCTCCTCGGCCACCGCTCCGGTCGATCAGCCCCCGATGCCGCAGCAGCCCCACGGCGTTCTCGACCGCTACTTCAAGATCTCCGAGCGGGGGTCGACGGTCGCCCGTGAGGTCCGGGGTGGTCTCGCCACGTTCTTCGCCATGGCCTACATCATCGTGCTGAACCCGATCATCCTGGGCAGCGCGAAGGACATGTACGGCCACCAGCTCGACGGCGGCCAGCTCGTCACCGCCACCGTGCTGACGGCCGCGTTCTCCACGCTGCTGATGGGTGTCATCGGCAACGTGCCGATCGCGCTCGCCGCGGGTCTCGGCGTCAACACCGTCGTCGCCCTCCAGCTCGCCCCCCGGATGAGCTGGCCGGACGCCATGGGCATGGTGGTCCTCGCGGGCATCGTCGTGATGCTGCTGGTGGCGACCGGGCTGCGCGAGCGGGTGATGAACGCCGTGCCGCGCTCGCTGCGCAAGGGCATCGCGATGGGCATCGGCCTCTTCGTGCTGCTGGTCGGTCTGGTCGACTCGGGCTTCGTCTCCCGCATCCCGGACGCCGCGCACACCACCGTGCCGCTCCAGCTCGGCAGCGACGGCCACCTCAACGGCTGGCCGGTCCTGGTGTTCATCCTCGGTGTGCTGCTGACCCTGGGTCTGATCGTCCGCAAGGTGCCGGGTGCGATCCTGCTCTCCATCGTCGTGATGACGATCGTCGCGGTGGTCATCGACCTGGTCGCCGACCTCCCGGCCGGGGCCTGGGGCCTGACCGTCCCGGAGTGGCCCGGCAACCCCGTCTCGTCCCCGGACTTCGGGCTGATCGGCCAGGTCAGCCTGTTCGGCGGCTTCGAGAAGGTCGGCCTGCTCACCGGCATCCTCTTCGTCTTCACCGTGCTGCTGTCCTGCTTCTTCGACGCCATGGGCACCATCCTCGGTGTCGGTGACGAGGCGAAGCTGATGGACAAGGACGGCCACTTCCCCGGCATCAACCGGGTCCTGCTCGTCGACGGTGTCGCCGTCGCCGCGGGCGGTGTGAGCTCCTCCTCCGCCTCGACCTGCTTCGTGGAGTCCACGGCGGGTGTCGGCGAGGGCGCCCGTACCGGGCTCGCGAGCGTGGTGAGCGGGCTGCTCTTCTCGGTGGCGCTGTTCCTGACGCCGCTGGCGACGATGGTCCCGTCGCAGGCGGCCACCCCGGCGCTGGTCGCGGTCGGCTTCCTGATCCTCGCGGGCAACGTCCGGGACGTGGACTGGGGCGACTACACGCTCGCCATCCCGGCCTTCATGGCCATGCTGATGATGCCGCTCACGTACTCGATCACCAACGGCATCGGCATCGGCTGCATCGCCTTCAGCGCGATGCGTCTGGCCGCGGGCCGCGGTCGTGAGGTCCCGGTGGCCATGTACGTGGTCTCCGCGGTCTTCGTCTTCTACTACGCGATGCCGGCGCTCGGCCTCACGTAAGGCGCGAACCGCGGTACGCACCCACCACGGGGCGGAACTCCGTCAGGTGACCCGGTCGGCCGGGTCACCCGGACGGGGCTCCGCCCCGTAGAACTTCTCCGTCTCGTCGACGGCCGCGTGGAAGCGCTCGTCGAAATCGTCACGGACCAGCGTCCGGACCACGTAGTCCTGGACGCTCATGCCGCGTCTGGCGGCGTGCCGGCGGAGCCGGTCGAGCAGCTCACCGTCTATGCGCAGGCTGAGCACTGTCGATCCCATGCCAAGCAGGGTCGCGGCACAGAAGGCTGTTTCGCGGCTCTTTCCGCCCCTTACTCACTCGTATGGGTGATCGGTTTCTCGCGCGCGTACCACCCAGCTGGTATTTAGCAATGCTAATGAGTTACGCTAATGAACATGCCTGACCTGATCCACGACGGCGAGAGTGCCGCCGCCGTGAGCTCCCTTCGCTCCGCCGTGATGCTGCTGGGCCGTCGCCTGAAGCACCAGCGGGTCGACGAGTCGCTGAGCCCGACCGAGATGTCGGTGCTCGGCACCCTCGCCCGCTGCGGCTCGGCCACCCCCGGTGAGCTGGCCCGCAAGGAGCACGTGCAGCCGCCGTCGATGACCCGCATCGTCGCGCTGCTGGAAGCCAAGGGCCTGGTCAGACTGGAACCGCACCCCGACGACCGTCGGCAGAAGATGGTCAGCCGGACCGAGCAGGCCGAGGCCATGCTCGCCGAGAGCCGCTCCAAGCGGAACGCCTGGCTGGCCAACCTCGCCGAGGGCCTGGACGAGGACGAGTGGGAGAAGCTGCGGGCCGCCGCGCCCGTGCTGGAGAAGCTCGCCCACCTGTGACCACGGGGCGCACGGGCCACGGCCCGCCGCGCCCCGCCGCCACGTCCCCGTCAGACCGCACGCCGCAGACGCCCGAGGAGGCGAACCCTTTTGAGTACGGGATCCGGAGCAGACTCCGCCCCCGCACCGACTTCCGCCCACGAGAGCAAGACCGGCGGGACCTTCTCGTCGCTGAAGATACGCAACTACCGCCTGTTCGCCACGGGCGCCGTGATCTCCAACACCGGTACCTGGATGTCCCGCATCACGCAGGACTGGCTCGTCCTGAGCCTCACCGGGTCCGCCGCCGCCGTCGGTATCACCACGGCACTCCAGTTCCTCCCGATGCTGCTCTTCGGCCTGTACGGCGGCGTCATCGCCGACCGGCTCCCGAAGCGGCGCCTCCTCCTCATCAGCCAGGCCGCGCTCGGCCTGTGCGGCATCGCGCTCGCCGCCCTGACCCTCTCCGGTGTCGTGGAGGTCTGGCACGTCTACCTGATCGCCTTCCTCCTCGGCATGGTGACCGTCGTCGACAACCCGGCGCGCCAGTCCTTCGTCTCCGAGATGGTCGGCCCCGCGCAGCTGCGCAACGCGGTCAGCCTGAACTCCGCGAACTTCCAGTCCGCCCGGCTCATCGGTCCCGCCGTGGCGGGTGTCCTGATCACCACGGTCGGCAGCGGCTGGGCCTTCCTGCTGAACGGCCTCTCCTTCGGCGCCCCGCTGATCGGCCTGCTGATGATGCGGACGAGTGAGCTCCACCCGTCCGTGACGGTCAAGCGCGCCAAGGGGCAGCTCCGCGAAGGGCTGCGATACGTGTCGGGCAGACCCGATCTGATCTGGCCGATCGTCCTGGTCGGCTTCGTCGGCACGTTCGGCTTCAACTTCCCGATCTGGCTGACGGCCTTCGCCGACGAGATCTTCCACGGCGGCGCCGGGATGTACTCGTTCTTCAACATCCTCATGGCGGCCGGCTCCCTGGCCGGTGCGCTGCTCGCCGCACGCCGCCGCTCCTCGCGGCTGCGGATGCTGGTGGCCGCGGGCACGGTCTTCGGCCTCCTGGAGATCACCGCGTCCCTGTCGCCGTACGTCTGGCTCTTCTCGCTGCTGCTGGTCCCGATCGGCATGATCGGCCTGACGACCAACATCAGCGCCAACACGAGCGTCCAGATGGCCGCGGACCCCGAGATGCGGGGCCGTGTGATGAGCCTCTACATGATGGTCTTCGCCGGGGGCACCCCGGTGGGCGCCCCGATCGTCGGCTGGATCAGCGACGCGTACGGCGCGCGGACCGGTATGGCGGTCGGCGGGGCGATCTCGATGGCCGCCGCCCTCGGAGTCGGCTTCATGCTGACCCGTGTCGGGGGGCTGCGCCTCAAGGTCGACCTGCGGCCGGGCCGCCCGCACGTGCGGTTCGTCCCGCGCGAGCAGCTGGCGACGGCCGCGTAGGCGGTGACCGTCCCGCCGGACGCCCTTCTCCCCGGCCCGGGAGGAGGGCGTCCGGCGTTCCCCGGGTACGGGCGGCCCGCTGGGACACTCTCCGCATGAGCAGCCAGAGACTCTTCGTCGCCGTACTGCCGCCGGCACCCGCCGTGGACGAGCTGGCCGCGGCGGTGACCCCGCTGCACCGGCTTCCGGGAGCCGGGAACCTGCGCTGGACCGCGACCGGGGGATGGCACTACACGCTCGCCTTCCTCGGCGAGGTCCAGGACGAGCTCCTGCCCGAGCTGCACCTCAGGCTGGAGCGGGCCGCCCACCGCACGCGGCCGTTCCCGCTGCGGATCCACGGCGGCGGACGGTTCGACGGGCGGGCCCTGTGGGCCGGGGCGGCGGGGGACCTCGACACGCTCCGGCTGCTCGCGGAGCGCGCCCACGCCGCCGCCCGGCGGGCGGGGGTGCCCACGGAGGGGCACCGCCGCCACACCCCGCACCTCACCCTCGCCCGGAGCCGGGTCCCGGCGGACCTCACGCCGTTCACGGCCGCGCTGGAGGGCTTCGAGGGCCGCCCCTGGGAGGCCGGTGAGCTCAGCCTCGTACGCAGCGAGCTGCCCGAGGGCGGGGTGCCGGGGCAGCGGCCCAGGTACGCGCTGGTGCGGGGCTGGCCGCTCGGCCGGTGAGCCGGGCGGGTTACGCTCGTCGGGTGGATCCGAAGACCAGAAACCGCATCATGGCGGCCGTGCTCGTGCTGATGTTCGTCGTCGTGGCGGCGGCCTCCGCCCTCGGGGGCTGAGCCCGGGGGCGGAAGCCGCTCACCGCGTGGCCGGTCCGCGTCACCCGCCGACGATCGCCCGCAGCGTCACATAGAGCAGCGAGGGGCCGAGCAGGCAGCCCACACCGGTGTAGAAGGTGGCCGTCATGGCGCCGTAGGGCACGAGGCGCTTGTCGGTGGCGGCGAGACCGCCGGCGACCCCCGACGTCGTCCCCATGAGCCCGCCGAAGGCCATCGCGGACTTCGGGTTGTTCAGCCCGATCAGCGGTGCGGCCAGCGGCGTTCCCACCATCACCACCACGGACTTCACCAGGCCGGCCGCGACGGACAGCGCGATCACGTCCGAGCTCGCCCCCACCGCGGTGCCCGTCACGGGGCCGACGATGTACGTGGCGGCGCCCGCTCCGATGGTGGCGAGGGACGCCGCGTCCGAGTAACCGAACATCGCGGCGACGGCCGCCCCGACGGCGAACGAGACCAGCACACCCAGCAGGATCGAGAGCCCGCCGGCCACTCCGGCCCGCTTGATCTCCCTGAGGTCGACGCCGTACGCCGTGGAGACGATGGCGAGGTCGCGCAGCATCGCGCCGCCCATCAGGCTCAGGCCCGACAGCGAGGCGAAGTCGGCCAGACCGTGTTCGCCGCCGGTCACGGAGCCGCCCCAGTAGGCGAGCGCCAGGCCGAGGACGATGGCTATGGCGGAACCCTGGAGGCGGCCGCGGGTCAGCTTCTTGGAGAGCCACCCGGACAGCAGGACCAGCGCCCCGACCAGGGCGAAGGCCACGACCAGCCCGTTGTCCTCGCAGACGGAGAGGAAGGCGTCCATGCTCAGGCCTCCTGGTTCCGCGAGACGGATCCGGCGGACCCGGCGGCAGCCGCCGGCTCGGCGGGCTCCTCCTCGTTCAGCGGCGGCAACGGCTCGGCCGGCTCACCGATCCTCGCCAGTACGGGTACGAGGGCGCCCCCGGCGATCAGGGCGGCGAGGCCCGCCACGAGAGCCATGGGGCCTCCGGTGACCGCCTTGTACACGTTCTGGGTGGACGCCATGGCGATGACGACCGGTATGTACATCGCGCTCCAGAAGAGCACGCCCTGCTCGGTCGCCTCGGGGAACCAGCCCTTCTCACGCAGCCAGTGGGTCACCAGCACCAGCATGATCATGGCGAAGCCGACGCCTCCGACGTTGGCGTCCACCCCCAGGGCCACACCGAGCCATTCACCGACGAGCGTGCCGGTGAGCATGCACACCGCCAGCGCGGCCACTCCATACAGAACCATCGTCTACTCCACACTGAGAGACCGGGGACAGGCAGGACAAGGGAACAGCGGTAGAAGGAAGAGCGGTGGAAGGTGCGGGAGTCAGGCGTCCGGGCCGGTGAAGAGGCCGTCGTACCGCTTGCGCAGTTCGGCCTTCTGCACCTTGCCCATGACGTTGCGCGGCAGTGACTCCACCACGCGCACGGCGCGCGGGTGCTTGAACCGGGCGAGGGCCGGGGCGACGAAGGCCAGCAGCTCGGACTCCTCGGGCCGTCCGCCCGCCACCGCCGGGACGACGACGGCGACGACCGTCTCACCGAAGTCCGGGTGCGGGACGCCGATCACGGCGGACTCCAGCACCTCGGGGTGGGCGTCGAGGGCCTCCTCGACCTCCTTCGGGTAGACGTTGAGTCCACCGGAGATCACCAGGTCCTTGCCCCGGCCGACGATGCGGAGATAGCCGTCCTCGTCGATCCGGCCGAGGTCGCCGGTGATGAAGAAGCCGTCCTCCCGGAACTCGGAGGCGGTCTTCTCCGGCATCTGCCAGTACCCGGTGAAGACGTTGGGGCCGTGCACCTCGATGCTGCCGACCTCACCGTCGGGCAGCGGCTTGCCGGTGCCGGCGTCCACGACGCGGACCCGGGTGCCGGGCAGCGCCTTGCCCACGGTGCCCGGCTTGCGCGGGCCGCCCTCGTACGGGTTGGTGGTGTTCATGCCGGTCTCCGTCATCCCGTACCGCTCCAGGATGGCGTGGCCGGTCCGTGCCTCGAACGCCTCGTGGTCGGAGGCGAGCAGCGGCGCGGAACCGGAGACGAAGAGCCGCATCGACGCACAGCTCGCCGGTGTCAGTTCCTCCGCGGCGAGCAGCCTGGTGTAGAAGGTGGGCACCCCCATGAGCACCGTGGAACGGGGCATCAGGCCGAGGACCGTGCCGGCGTCGAACTTCGTGAGGTAGTGCATCGAGGCGCCGGTGGTCAGCACCATGTTCGCGGCGACGAAGAGCCCGTGGACGTGGAACACCGGCAGCGCGTGGATCAGCCGGTCGTCCTCGGTGAACCGCCAGGACTCCACGAGCGCCGCGCAGTTCGACGCCAGGTTGCCGTGGGACAGGACCGCGCCCTTGGAGCGCCCCGTGGTGCCGGAGGTGTAGAGGATCGCCGCCGGGTCGCCGGCCTCGGCCGCGTGCACCTGCGCGTGCTCGCCCTCGCCGTCGAGGAGGCTGCCGTCACCGGAGGTGCCGAGCGTCTCGACGGTCAGCCGTGCGTCCGCGCGGTGCGCGTGGTCCGCGAGCCGCTCCGGTGCGACGACCAGCACCCGGGGCCCGGCGTCCTGGACGAAGTACTCCATCTCGGCACCGGTGTACGCGG
Source organism: Streptomyces sp. NPDC059166 (assembly GCF_042755185.1). NCBI lineage: Bacteria > Bacillati > Actinomycetota > Actinomycetes > Kitasatosporales > Streptomycetaceae > Streptomyces > Streptomyces sp. NPDC059166. The sequence goes on from NZ_JBHZCI010000004.1 coordinate 98,186, forward strand.
TGTTGAGCGGCAGGAAGACACCCCCGACCTGGAGCGTCGCCAGGTACAGGGCGATGGCCTCGGGGGACTTCTCCACCTGCATCGCGACCCGGTCGCCGGGCCGCACCCCGTCCGCGACGAGACGGGCGGCGATCCGCCGCACCGTCCGCGCGGTCTCGCGGTAGGTGACGGACCGCCCGCCGGGCAGCTCGAAGAGCGGCTTGTCCGGCCGGCGCGCCGCCTGTTCGGCGAAGGACAGGTGGATGGTCGGGAAGGGTGCCATCGGGGGTGTTTCCTCTCTGTTCTGCCGAGACCCGGTCCTACGGGGCCTCGTGTGCCGCGACGGTGGCGGCGAGGGCGTCCCGCAGGGGGCCGCCGAGTGCGACGGTGCGACGGCGGACGAAGTCCTCGTGCCGGCGCTCCAGCTGGTCGGGCTCGTAGCGGTAGTTGATCATTGCGCCGTACGACTGCCGCCAGGCCTCCGCCGAGGAGTTGGCGGGCCAGTTCAGCTGCCAGGCGGCGGAGCCGTTGCCCAGGTGGAAGCGGGCGACCGGGTCGAGCGGACGGCCGTCGTCGCGCCGCTCCAGCGCGATGTACCGGGCCAGAGCCGCGAAGAGCCGGGGGCGGATGCGGTCGGCGTCCGCCACCGGTAGGCCGTCGGCCCCCGTCAGGGCCGCGAGTTCACCGGCCAGATCACCGAGTCCGGCGTCCTGCCCCGCCTGCTCCTCCAGCCACCGGCGGAACCCGGGGATGGGGGACAGGGTGGCGAACCGCGTCAGATGAGGCAGCTGCTCCCCGACCTGCTCGATCACCTGCTTGATGAGGAAGCTGCCGAAGGAGACGCCGGCCAGGCCGTCGAGCGCGTTGTTGATCGAGTAGAGCGCCGCCGTGTCCGCCTCCGCGGGGTCCAGGGCGGGGCCGGGGTCGAGGAGCGGGGCGATCCTGTCCGGCAGGCCGCGTACGAGCGCCACCTCGACGAAGATCAGCGGTACGTCACCGGTGGCCGGGTGGAAGAACGCGTAGACCCGCCGGTCCTCGGGCTTCAGCCTTCGCCGCAGCTCGTCGAGGCCGGTCATGGGGTGGACGCGTTCGCCCCGGATCAGGTGGTCGTGGAGATCGCCCGGCGAGTTCCAGGTGACCTCGGCCATACGCAGGAACCCGCGGTTGAACCAGGAGGTGAGCAGGTGGTGGAAGTCATGGTCGAGCGGGCGGAGTCCGGGGTGGTCCCGCAGCAGACCCCGCAGGTCGGCGCGCATGCCGACCAGGGCGGGCGTGGCGTCGGGGGCGTGGTTCATGCGGCGCAGGAGCTGCTGCCGCGCGGGCTCGACGGCGTCGAAGAGCCGCACCAGTTCCTCCCCGCCGCTGCCCCCGGCGTCCCGGGCCGCCTCCCAGCGGTGGAAGGCCTCCCGCACCCGGTCCGCGTCGGCGTCGTAGGTCCGGGTGACGTGGGTGAAGAAGGCGCACCTGTCGTCCGCGTCGAGTTCGGCGTAGGCCGCGAGGGCGCGCGTGGCCACCGCACGCAGCGAGGCCTCCCCGACGTCGCTCATCAGCACGTCGCAGGCGGCCAGCAGTTGTTCGAGCGCGGAGGCCCGCGAGGGCGTCCCGTCGCCGGTCTCCGTCGCGGGGGATTCACCGCACCGCTCCCCGAGCGCCCGGAACAGATCGGTCAGCAGCCAGCCGTCCTGGCGGTCCATCTCCGCGCTCCCTCGCGTCGGGGCCAGATATCCATCAGAGGCCGTGATGTATATAACAGTGAACTCGTCGCACGGTAGAGCACAGCGGTGAGGTGCGCCACCCCCTGTGGAGTGCAGAATCAGCGAAGCAATCGGCACCCGGAGGTGTGTACATGGCCAAGGTCCCCGAGGCGCGGCGCGTGCGGGACGCGCTGGAGAACGCGGTCGTCGACGGCCGTTACCGTCCCGGCGAACGCCTCGACCCCGCACAGCTGGAGCGGGAGTTCGGCTGCTCGCGCACCCCGGTCCGGGAGGCACTCCAGGCGCTCGAACGCTCCGGGCTGGTGCGCATCAGGCCCAAGCAGGGCACCTATGTGACCGAGCTGAGCGTCGGCGAACTGGCCGAGCGCTTCGAGGTGATGGCCGAACTCGAGGGGATGGCCGCCCGCCTGTCCGCCCGCCACATCGAGCGGGCCGCGCTCGACGAGCTCAACCGGGCCCTCCAGGAGTGCGAGGAGTACGCGGCGGCCGGGGACGCCGACGGCTACTACTACGCCAACGCCCGCTTCCACGCCGTCGTCTACGACTCCTGCGGCAACACCTACCTGAGGGACCAGGTCCACGCGCTGAAGCGGACCCTTCAGCCCTACCGGCGGCTCCAGCTGCGCGTCCCCGACCGCATACGGCGGTCCCTGGCCGAGCACCACGCGATAGCCGAGGCCGTCGCCAAGGGGGACGGCGAGGCGGCACAGGACGCCGCCCGCTCCCATGTGCTCGTCCAGGTGCGCGAGTTCGGGCAGCTGGTACGCACCTGGCGGCAGGTGACGGAGCCCGGGGACACCGAGGGCGCGCCGGACCGGACCTTGCCTTGAGCGGACTCGAAGGCGTTGGCTTGGGCCCATGAAGTACACGCAGCTCGGACGCACCGGACTCAAGGTCAGCCGACTCGTCCTCGGGACGATGAACTTCGGACCGCAGACCGACGAGGCCGACAGCCACGCCATCATGGACGCCGCGCTCGACGCGGGTCTGAACTACTTCGACACGGCGAACGTCTACGGGTGGGGCGAGGACAAGGGCCGCACCGAGTCGATCATCGGGAACTGGTTCTCGAAGGGCGACCGCCGCGACAGGACGGTCCTCGCGACCAAGATGTACGGGAACATGGGCGCCGACGGTGAGGCCTGGCCCAACCACGACAAGCTCTCCGCGCTGAACATCCGGCGCGCGGTCGACGCCAGCCTCAAGCGCCTGCAGACCGACTACATCGACATCTACCAGTTCCACCACGTCGACCGCAGCACTCCCTTCGAGGAGATCTGGCAGGCCATCGACGTACTGGTGCAGCAGGGCAAGATCCTCTACGCCGGGTCCAGCAACTTCCCCGGCTACAAGATCGCCCAGGCCAACGAGACCGCCGCCCGGCGCGGCGGCACCATCGGCCTCGTCAGCGAGCAGTGCCTCTACAACCTGATGGAGCGGCGCGCCGAGATGGAGGTCATCCCGGCGGCACAGGAGTACGGCCTCGGAGTGATCCCCTGGTCGCCGCTGCACGGCGGACTGCTCGGCGGGGTGCTCAAGAAGCAGGCGGAGGGCGGGCGCCGGGCCTCCGGCCGGGCCGCCGACACCCTCGCCGACCCGGCGGCACGGGCGCAGATCCAGAGGTACGAGGACCTGCTCGACAAGCACGGCCTGGAACCGGGCGAGGCCGCACTCGCCTGGCTGCTCACCCGCCCCGGCGTGACCGGCCCGATCGTCGGCCCCCGTACGGCAGGGCAGCTGGAGTCCGCGCTGCGCGCCCTCGAACTGGAGCTGCCGGCCGAGGTCCTGGAAGGCCTGGACGAGATCTTCCCCGGCCCCGGTCCGTCCCCGGAGGCCTTCGCCTGGTGATCCGCTGAATCGCCGGTGCCGTGGAGAGGCCGCCTGGCTTCCCCGGCACCGGCGGGTCTCAGCCGGACCGGGCGAACCGGTCCAGCGCCCCGATCACCACCCGCGCCGTCTCCGCGCTTCCCAGGTGCCCCGCGGCGTCGATCACCGTCAGCTCGGCGTCCGGCCAGGCCTTCGCCAGCTCCCACGCCGTGGTGAGCGGACCGCCGAGGTCGAAACGCCCGTGCACCAGGACGCCGGGGATACCCGTCAGCCGGTCCGCGTCCCGGATCAGCTGCCCCTCCTCCAGCCAGGCGGCGTGCGAGAAGTAGTGCGCGCAGATCCGGACGAACGCCAACCGCGCCCGGTCCGGCCTTCCCCCGTACGGCGGCGGACCGGTGTGCGCCTCCATGGACAGCACCGCGTCCTCCCACGCGCACCAGTCGGCCGTGGCCCTCGCCCGCACCTCCGGGTCCGGGCTCTCCGTCCGCCGCGCGTACGCGGAGACCAGGCTCATGCCGTCCGGCGCCACAGCCTCCGGGACACCGGCCCGGAACAGGTCCCAGGCCTCGGGGAAGATCTGCCCGGCACCCCGGTACAGCCAGTCGATCTCGCTGCGCCGGGTCGTCGTCACCGCCGGGATCACGATCTCCGAGACCCGGTCCGGGTGCTGCTCGGCGTACGCCAGGATCAGGGTCGAGCCCCAGGAACCCCCGTACAGAAGCCACTTGTCGATCCTGAGGTGTTCGCGCAGGCGCTCCATGTCGGCGATCAGGTGCGGCGTCGTGTTGTGCCGCAGGCCGGCGTCCGGGTCGCTCGCGTGCGGGGTGGAGCGGCCGCAGTTGCGCTGGTCGAAGAGGACGACGCGGTAGAGGGCGGGGTCGAAGTTCTGCCGGGGCCGGGTGCCGCAGCCCGAACCCGGACCGCCGTGGACGACCAGGGCAGGCTTCCCCTCGGGATTGCCGCAGACCTCCCAGTACACGAGGTCGCCGTCGCCGACGTCGAGCATGCCGTGGTCGTACGGCTCGATCGGGGCGTACGGTTCGCCCGGCCCACCGCTCATGAGGTCCCTGCCTCCTCTGCTGACGGCCCGCCGGGTCACGGTAGCCTGCCGGGCGGGCGGGCCGTAGCGCAGAGGTCGTCGCGCGCGGTCTCCAGAACCGTGAGGGCGCCGGTTCGACTCCGGCCGGCTCCGCCCGTTCCCGGGGCCGGTGCGACTACGGGGCGATCGGCAGGGCGCGCTTGTGGCCGGTGAGGCGGTAGCGGTTGACGATCGTCTCGAAGGCGCGCTCGTCGACCGGCTTGCCCTCCAGGAAGTCGTCGATGGTGTCGTAGGTGACACCGAGGGCCTGCTCGTCCGCCTTGCCCGGGTCGAGGGTCTCCAGGTCGGCCGTCGGCACCTTCCAGACCAGCTCGGCGGGTGCGCCCAGCGCCTCGGCGACACCGCGCACCCGGCGCTTGGTGAGCCCGGTCAGCGGCACCACGTCGGCGGCACCGTCACCGAACTTGGTGAAGAACCCGGACACCGCCTCGGCAGCGTGGTCCGTTCCGACCACCAGGCCGTTGTGGGCCCCGGCCACCGCGTACTGGGCGATCATGCGCTGGCGCGCCTTGATGTTGCCGAGCACGAAGTCCTGGTGGTGGGGGTCGCGGAAGCTCACGTCGGAGGTGAGCAGGGCCGCGAGGGTGGCGTCGCTCGCCGGCTTCACGTCCACGGTCAGGACCTCGTCGGCCTTGATGAACGACAGGGCGAGCTGGGCGTCGTGCTCGTCGGCCTGGACGCCGTAGGGCAGTCGCATCGCGTAGAAGCGTGCCTCGTGGCCCGCGTCGCGGGCCCGCTCGACGGCGAGCTGGCAGAGCCGTCCGGTGGTGGTGGAGTCGACTCCGCCGCTGATGCCGAGCACCAGGGAACGCAGGCCCGCGGAGGTCAGCCGCTCGGCGAGGAAGGCGACCCGGCGCTCGATCTCCACGGCGGCGTCGAAGGTCTCCGAGACCTCCAGCTCGCGTGCGATCTCCTGCTGCAGGGCGATGGACGCCGGCTCGCTCACGTCTGCTCCTCGGTCCGTTCGGGGTGGGGCTGTCGCGCCCAGCCTACCCAGCGGCCGGCCGGGCCCCTCCGGTGCGCCGTCAGCCCTTGACCGCCAGGTGAAAGGCGGACGCCCACAGCGTGACCGCCGAGGCCAGGCCCACCACGGTGCGTACGCCCTCGTCGGTCACTCCGGCCGCGATCAGCACGAGACCGGCGGCGGCGACGGCGCACAGCAGGGCGGCCGTCCACCTGTACTGCCACTGGTCGTAGAGGCGCGCCAGGGGGATGAAGTGCAGGCCCACCACGAGGGCGATGGCCGGCGGGATGAAGCCGGGACGGCCGGAGGCGTTCGAGGCGGCGATGACCGCGAAGACCGCCACCAGCTCCACGGCGTTCACGATGCCGACGGAACGCGCCCAGCCGTGGGGGAGGTCGACCATGCGGGGCGTGGGCGCGGCGCCCTTGCGGTGGGCGAGGACGATCGCCGTGACGGAGACGACCGCGGCGGCGGCCTCGACCGCCAGGGCGGCACCGCCCGACGCGAGCCCCGAGGCTCCGGCGAAGGCCCACACGAGGGCGAACACCGACAGTACGACGGTGCCCCGGCGGCGGAGGGTCCGGGTGAGCGCGGCGCACTCGGCGTCGGGCACCGGGGATGTCGTCGGCTGGATCATGGGGCGACGCTACAGCGGCCGCCGGGAGCATCCGGCGGTTTTCCGGAGCTCCGCGCATCCCTCCACTTGCGGAGGTTCGCCGTCCGGCTGGTCCGCCTCCCACCTGCTGATTCACCGTCGGGCGCACCCTCCGGCCGCCGCGTGCCCCGGGCGCCCGTGAAAAGCTGGGTGCGCAGACCGAGTGGTGAACGATCCGACGAGGAGGCACGGCATGGACGCCACCCCGCAGGTACTGGCCGTGCTGGACGAGCTGCTGGCCTCCGCCGCACCGGGTGAACGGGGCGCCCTGTGGCGTCTGGCCGAACAGGGACGGGAACTGGACGCCAACGTCGTCCGTCTGCCCCCGGGCGGCCGGGTCGGGGAGCACCAGGAGGACCTGCTGGACGTACTCCTCGTCGTCCTCGCCGGTGGCGGCAGCATGCGTACCAGCTCGGGGGGAACCCTGGACCTTGCCGCGACGACCGTCGTCTGGCTGCCGCGCACCTCGCGGCGCGCGCTGGAGGCGGGGCCGCACGGGCTGACCTACCTCACGGTGCACCGGCGCCGGCCAGGACTCGCGATCGGTTCCGCGCCGGCAGCGGCCGTACGTGCTCCCGCGGACGAGGGCGGTGAGGCGCCCTGCATGCTCGACCTGGTGTGCCCGGAGTGCGGCCGGCTGTCGGCCGACCGTGCGCCCGCGTTCTGCAGCGCGTGCGGGGAGCCGTTCCCGCGACGGTGACGGCTCGCGCGCGTGTTCACGCCCCGTGCAGGATCTGGATCAGGTTGCCGCAGGTGTCGTCGAGGACGGCGGTGGTGACCGGGCCCATCTCCAGCGGTTCCTGGGTGAAGCGCACGCCGAGCCCCCGCAGCCGCTCGAACTCGGCCCGCACGTCGTCCACCGAGAAGGCGGCCAGCGGGATGCCGTCCTTCGCCAGCCCGTCCCGGTAGGCCCGCACCACCGGATGGCGGGAGGGCTCCAGGAGCAGCTCCGTCCCGTCGGGGGCCTCCGGCGAGACGACGGTCAGCCAGCGGTCATCGCCCAGGGGCACGTCGTGCTTCGTCACGAAGCCGAGAACCTCCGTGTAGAAGCGGAGGGCCTTCTCCTGGTCGTCGACGAAGACGCTGGTACGGCTGATCCTCATGGGGCGTCCTTCGGCTCGTCGGGCCTGAGCCACCGGCTCGCGATGTGCTCGAGGGGCCCGGTGCGGATGTCGTGGAACTTGTACCGGCCCTCGCGTCGCGCACGGACCAGGCCGGCCGACTCGAGAACCGCCAGGTGCTGGCTGACCGCCTGCCGGGAGAGGGTCAGGCCGTGCCTGCTCACCAGCCGCGCGCATATCTCGAACAGGGTCTGCCCGTCGCGCTGGGCCAGTTCGTCGAGGATGCGCCGACGGGTGGGGTCGGCCAGGGCCTTGAAGACATCCTCCGTCATGAGGGCCAGTATAGGCAAGCATCGACTTGCCTGTCGGGCGTCAGGGCCGGAGGTCCCGTACGCCTCCTCGCGAACGCCCTCGGGGACGCGGGCACTCCTGCCCGGCCGCGTGCCGGGGCGCGGCTGACCTTCCGCAACGCCGGGACGGGGCAGCCGTCAGGCCAGGGAGAGGAACAGCTTCTCCAGGCGGGCGCGCATCCGGTCCCGGTCGGCGGGTGTGCCGGTCTCGTCGGACAGGCACTGCTCCAGTCCCGTGGCGATGATGGAGAACCCCGCCCGGTCGAGGGCCCGGGACGCGGCGGCGAGCTGGGTGACCACGTCCTCGCAGTCCCTGCCCTCCTCGATCATCCTGATCACCCCGGCGATCTGTCCCTGGGCCCGGCGCAGCCGGTTGAGGACGGAGCCGAGTTCCTCGGCCGCCATGTCGAGCTGCATCTGTCGGTCCTCCCGTGTCCGGCGTCCTTCGCACCGCTGGGGGCACGTTAGCCGGGCGCCGCCGGGCCGTGGCAGCCGCTCGCTCTCCGCCACGGTGCGGGACGGAGAGCGGAGCGGCGAGGAGGTGAGCGGCAGTCGGCCGTCAGCGGTGAGCGATGTCAGCGGCGGACCCGGCGGGCGACGGTGAAGCGGTCGACCTCGTCGCCGGTCTCGGCGATACCGGTGACCTCCAGCCTGGCCGTACCGCCGGGGCGGGCCGGCTTCACGTCGACGCGCAGGAACGAGTAGTCGAGGTACCGCACCCGTGACCAGGAGACGGTCTCCTTCTCCTTCACCCCGCCGTCGCGCACCACGAACGACGCGACCCCGTCGGGCGTGGCGGTCTCGTGGTTCTCGTAGGAGTCCGGGGCGGTGAAGGAGTACAGGCTCTTGCCCGCCGCGCCCGCCGTGGCGTACACGACGCCGTCCGTCTCCGGGTACGCCGTGCCGCCGATCGGCAGCTCCTTCGCGACCGTGCCGCCCTTGAGGACGTCGGTGCGTTCGTAGACGTGGTTGTGGCCGTTGATGACCAGGTCCACGGTGTACTTCTCGAAGAGCGGCACCCACTTCTCGCGCACGCCGCCCTCGGAGGCGTGGGCGGTGGCGGTGCAGTAGGCGCAGTGGTGGAAGAAGACCACGACGAAGGTGATGTCCCGCCGGGCCCGGAAGCCCTTCAGCTGCCTCTCCAGCCAGGCCGTCTGACCGCCCCCGGAGAGGCCGAGGTTGGCGGGGATCTCGTACGACACGTCGTTGGCGTCGAGGGAGATCACCGCGGTGTTGCCGTGGACGAAGGAGTAGACGCCCGGCAGGTTCTCCGGGTCCGGGCCGTTGTCGGGCAGGGTGAAGCGGGCCTCCTCGCCGCCGTAGCCGTGCGGCGCGTACCAGGCCTCCATGTCGTGGTTGCCGTACGCCGGCATCCACGGCACCTGCTTGGCGACGGACTCGGTCTGGGCGAGGAACTGGTCCCAGACGCGGGCGTCGAAACCGGTGTCCGTGGTCCTGCCCTGCCCGGCCGGGTCGCCGTACGCGATGTCGCCCGCGTGCAGGTGGAAGGCCGGGTTCTGACCGAGGATCAGTGCGTCGTTGGCGAGGGCGTGGTAGCTGACGCCCTGGTCGCCGAAGGCGGTGAACGTGAACGGCTGGTCGGACGCCGGGGCGGTGGTGAAGGTGCCGATGGTCCCGGCGAGCTTCGGGGCGGCCGGGTCGAAGCCCGCGTGGCCGACGCCGTAGTAGTACGTGGTGCCCGGGCGCAGCCTGCCGATGCGGGCGTGCAGGTAGTACTGGTCGTGGTCGGCGCCGACGCCGACGGCGGCCGGGGTGTGGAGGGTGCGGACCTCCGCGCCGGCCTTGCCGGAGAGGTCCCACGGGTGGAGGCCGATCCGGACGTACGGCTTCTCGACCGGTACCGGCACCTGCCACGAGACCGTCATCTCGGTCCGGGGGTCGTTGCCGTACGTGAGGTGGCGGCCGAACGGTGCGACGAGGGCGCCGTCGACACGATCGGCGGAGACCCGGTCGGCCGAGGTCTGCTTCGGTGCGGCGGCGGAGGCGTTGCCCGGGAACGCCAGCCCGGCCCCCGCGGCGCCCGCGGCCGCCGCGGTGCCGCGCAGCATCCGGCGGCGGGAGAACGTGCGGCGGAGGTACTCGTGCTGTTCGTGGAGAGGGCGGTCGGCGAGTTCGCGGGGAACGCCCATGCGGGGGATGTCCATGTGGGCACAAGTTGGTCGGGTCGCGCGTCGGGCGGGCGTCGGCGCGGTGAACCACCGGCCACGGGACCCTAAAAGATGCCCCATGAAACTAAATCCTGTGGGTGTGCTGTGCGGGGTGCGGGCGTGTTCACCAGGACCAGGGCGGCGTGAAGTCGTCCTGGTGGCCGCACCGGCACGCCCGTTCCCGGCAAGGGGAGCCGAGGTGGAGGTGGCGCGCGTGCCGGCACAGGGAACAGGGTCCGTCCTCCGGGCCCGTCACCCTCGGCGGCCGGAACACCGGGCAGTCGCAGCCCTTCTTCGACTGCCAGTCGCAGCCGCCCCTGGCCTCGGCGTGGCGGTGGCGGGGGTGGCCGCACTCGCGGCAGTCCTCCTCGCCTCCGTGTGAACCGCCGTCAGGCATGTGCGGTCACCCTCCGGTTCGTGGTCGCTGCGCCCCGTGGCGGAGCCCGTCGACGAGCAGGCCGATCATGCGCCGGGTGTGTCCGCCCTCGTCCTCGTCGGCGGACAGCGTCAGATTGCGTGTGGCGGTCAGCAGGTCCTCGGCGCCGATGTCGGAGCGGATCTCCCCGGCCTGTACGGCGGTGTCGACGAGACCTGTGAGCACGGGCACCAGGCGCTGCTCGAAGTAGCACGGCAGGCTGTCGTACGACGGATCCCCGGAGTGGAGGGCCGCGCTGAGCCCGCGCTTGGTGGCGAGGAAGAGCGCGAAACGCTGGAGCCACGCGCCGAGCGCGTCGGCCGGCGTGTGCTGCTCGGTGAGGGCCGGCGCGGCGTCGGCGCAGGCGTCGACCTCGTGACGGAAGACCGCGGCGATGAGGTCGGAGCGCTGCGGGAAGTGCCGGTAGAGGGTTCCCGCGCCGACACCCGCCTTCGCGGTGATCCGGCGTACCGGCGCGTCCACTCCCGAGGTGCGGAACACCTCCGCGGCCGCGGTGAGCAGGGCGTCGGTGTTGCGGCGCACGTCGGCGCGCACGCGCTTGGCCGGCTGCTCCGTGACGGCGGTGCCGTCCTCGGCGGCCCGGGAGGTGTCCTCGCGCACGATGAGTCCCTTGCTAAACGGAACAGTGTTCCGTATCGTCGTTGCTGAACGTTGTTCCGTTTAGCAGCTTAGTGCTCGCGGCAGGACTGAGCCATGGCCAGGAGGAGCTTCATGAGGTACCGCACGCTCGGCAGGACCGGTATCAAGGTCAGCCCGTACTGTCTCGGCGCCATGATGTTCGGCGCCGTGGGCAACCCCGACCACGACGACTCCGTCCGGATCATCCACAGGGCGCTGGACGCGGGCATCAACTTCGTGGACACCGCCGACGCCTACTCCCACGGTGAGTCCGAGGAGATCGTGGGCAAGGCGCTCAAGGGGCGCAGGGACCGTGTCGTGCTGGCCACCAAGGCCCACCTCCCGATGGGCGACGACCCCAACATGCGTGGCAACTCACGGCGTTGGATCGTGCGCGCCCTGGAGGACTCGCTGCGCCGCCTGGGCACCGACCACGTCGACCTGTTCCAGATGCACCGGCCCGACCCCGACACCGACGTCGAGGAGACGCTGTCCGCGCTCACCGACCTCGTCCGGGCGGGGAAGGTCCGGGCGATCGGTTCGTCCACGTTCCCCGCCTCCGGCATCGTCGAGGCCCAGTGGGTCTCGGAGCGGCGGGGCCTGGAGCGCTTCCGCTCCGAGCAGCCGCCCTACTCGATCCTCAACCGGGGCATCGAGCGCGAGGTGCTGCCGGTCTGCGAGCGCTACGGAATGGGCGCCCTGGTCTGGAGCCCGCTCGCCGGCGGCCTCCTCACCGGCCGCTACCGCAAGGGGCGCACGGCCGACACCCACCGGGCGGCGTTCGGCTTCAAGCACATGAGTGACGAGCGAAGGCTCGACGCCGTCGAGCGGCTCGTCCTCGTCGCGGAGGAGGCCGGGATGCCGCTGACCCACATGGCCACCGCCTTCGCGATCGCCCACCCGGGGGTGACGTCGGCGATCATCGGCCCGCGCACCATGGAGCACCTCGACGACCTGCTCGCCGGGGCGGAGACGGTCCTGGAGGACGCCGTCCTGGACCGGATCGACGAAGTGGTGGCTCCCGGTACGGACGTCGGGGCGCTCGACATGGCCTATGCCCCGCCCGCCGTCGAGCACGCACGGCTCCGGCGACGTCCGGCCGAGGAGCGCTCGGCCGCCTGAACCCGCGCCCCTCCGGCGCGGGACCCGGCCCTGGCATCATCGCCGTATGGCAGACATCATCACGCGCGACGGGACGTGGAGCTTCGACGGCGACACCGTGCGGATCGTCCCCGGCGGCAAGGCGCACCCGGTACGCCAGGGCCTGGGGGAGATCGCCGTCCCGCTGCGTGCCGTGGCCGGTGTCGCCTTCGAACCGGACCGCAGGGGCGGGCGGCTCCGCCTGCGGCTGAGGGCCGGCGCGTGCCCGGTGCTGCGCGCCGCGGACGGGCGGCTGAAGGACGCCGCCGATCCGTACCAGCTCGTGGTCGACAAGGGGCGTACGGGCGTCGCCGAATACCTCGTCGACGAGATACGCGCCGCCCTGGTGATCGAGCAGGTGCCGGCCGGCCCCGTGGACCGCTTCCTGCTGCCGGGTCCGGCCGTGCCGGTGTCCGGCGGCGGCGGGGACGGTACGGCGTCCTTCGACGGGAAGACGGTCCGCCTCACCTGGAACTGGAAGGCGGAGGAGTCGAAGGAGTCGGCGGGAGCCGTCACCATCCCGCTGCCGGAGGTGACGGGGGTCCGCTGGATCCCCTGCATCGGGCTGGAGAACGGCTCGCTGCGCTTCGACCGCGGAGGCGTCGTGTCTGCCGCGCCCGCCAAGTACGACCCGTACTCGCTGGACCTGTGGGGGCTCTCCAAGCGGGAGTACACGGCGGTCCTGGTCGCAGCCGCCGTACTCGTGCGGATGCCGGCGGCAGGGGCCCCCGCCGTGCCCGCCGGGCAGGCGGAGCCCGTACCCGCGATCGAGCCGGCGCCCGCCCCGGTCCCGGAGCGACCGGCCCCCGACGACCACGACGTGCTGCTGCGCCGCCTCCGGGAGCTGGGTGAGCTCCACGCGGCCGGAGTCCTGACCGACGAGGAGTTCGCCACCGCCAAGGCCGCGGTGCTGAGGCGTCTCTGACGGGGCCGCAGCCGTCGTGCCGGGCGTGACCGGCAGGGGGCGGGCGCGGGGCGGGGGCTCGAACGGGGTGACGTACGTCCGTGCGAGCGCTCACCGGTCCTGACGGACTGTGACGCCCGGTCGGCGCGGTGGGGGGCGCGGGGCGGGGTGTGCCGGGACAATGGCGCACGCGCCATCCCGAGGCGCCCGAGCCTCTCCGGTCCCTCACGCCCCGCGCGACAGCGGTCGTGCGCACCGGACATGGAATGACCGAGGAGGACCCGTGGTGGATGTCCAGGTGGATCCGATGACCGGAGTGGTCGACGGTGCGCGTGCGCGGGCCCGGACGCAGCTCCTCGACGCGGGCCTGGAGCTGTTCGGCGTCTACGGCTACGCGCAGACCTCGGAGCATGCCCTGTGCGACATGGCAGGAGTGTCCCCGGATGTGTTCCGGGAGGAGTTCGGCTCCCGGGAGGGGGTGCTGATGGAGCTCCACAACCGGATCACCACCAGCGGACTGCGCGCGGCGGAGGCGGCGCTGCTCTCCGAGGGGATGGACGACTGCCCGATGGCGCAGCGTTTCCGGCGGCTCTTCGACGCCTACGTGTGGGCGGTGACCCGGGACCTGCGTGAGGCCCGGGTGACCTTCGTCGAGGTGCTCGGTGTGAGCCCGGCGGTGGACGCGCACTGCAAGCGGTGGCGGGACCTGTGGGCCGACTTCCTGACCGGGGAGGCCGAGCGCGCGGCCGTGCGCGGTGAGGCGGAGGAGCGCGACCACCGGGTGGTGGTGATGGTGATGGTGGGTACGGTCCACGAGCTCATGGCCCACCACGCGCGCCGCCCTCGCAGGGCCAAGCCGGGCGAGGTCTCGGAGGAACTGACCCGGCTCGGCCTCGAGATGCTGGGCGCCGGACCGGCCCAGACCTGAGGGCCGGTCACCGGACCGTTCCGGCCCCCCGGAGCCGCACCCGGGCCGCCACCGGCAGGTGGAAGCCGGCGGGATCCCGGGCGGGCTCGGTGTTCACATGCGTGGATAGACGTCGCGTCGGTGTCCTGCGGCCAGGACCCAAAGGATCAATCGGCCGCCCTCGAGCGAGTAGACGGCCCGGTAGTCACCCACGCGCAACCTCCAGCGCCCGGGGTGTCCTTGGAGTGCCTTGACGTCGAATGCGCCGATGTCCCCGACGTCCAGCGCCCTTTGCAGATCGGTGAGACGCATGAGGATGCGCAGCGCGTCGTGTCGGGGGATCTTGAGCAGGTCGCGCTGCGCGTGCGGGGTGAATCGCGTGACGTACCCCATGGGTCACGGTGCCGCGCGAAGAACGGCGGCCATCTCCTCGAGTGACACCGAGCCGTCGGTGCCCTCGGACTCGGCTTCGTCCGCCAGGCGGTTGAGCCAGTCGTCCTCGAGCTGATCGGCTGCGGCGCGCAGGCGTCGGTACTCGTCGATGTCGACGAGCACCGCCTCGCTTCGTCCGCGACGAGTGATGATCGTCGGCGTGTCGTCCCGGCGGGCACGGTCTATGACGTCGGCGAGGTGCCGCCGTACCTCTGCCATCGACTCCACGACCGGTTCGCTCATGTGTGAAGTGTATCGGATGTACGCGACATCGCGATATGTCACAGATGTACATGAGCGCCTCCTCCTCTCCCCCGGAGCCGCACCCGGGCCGCCACCGGCAGGTGGTCGCTGGTTGTGGCGGGCAGGGTCCGTATGTCGGTGACCTGGGCGGACCGGGCGAGGACCTGGTCGATCCTGGCGAGCGGGAAGGCCGCCGGCCAGCTGAAGGCGAAGGACGAGGCCGGTCCGGTCATCAGAGAGGTGACCGGGGCCAGACCGCGGTCGTCGAGCGTGCTGTTGAGGTCGCCCACGAGGATCACCCGGTCCAGGGGCTCGGAGCTCAGAGCCCTCGCCAGGAGCACGGCGCTCTCGTCCCGGAGTCCGGAGGCGAATCCGGCCGGTCCGATCCGGACGGACGGGAGATGGGCGACGTACACGGCGACCTCCCCTTCCGGCGTGCGGGCCGTCGCGCGGAGTCCCCGGTTCCACCCCTCCCCGACGTCCTCCGGCCGGATGTCCACCGGTCGTACGCCGACGAGCGGGTGCTTCGACCAGAGTCCGACGGTGCCCACCGTCGCGTGATGGGGGAGGCCGGCGGAGAGCGCGGCCTCGTAGGCCGGAAGGGCGGGGGCTGTCAGCTCCTCCAGCGCGATGAGGTCCGCTCCCGTACGGGCCAGCGCGCGTGCCGTGGCGGCGGGGTCGGGGTTCACGTCGCTGACGTTGTGCTGGACCACCAGGAGCCCGCCTTCCTCCGCCCCGTCCCCGGCGAACAGCGCCGCACCGAAGAGGGCCGCCCAGACGGCCGCGGGCAGCAGGGCCGCCGCGGCGGCCAGGCGCGAGCGGCGCAGGAGTGCCGCGACCAGGGCGGCGGGCACGGCGAGGCCGAGCCAGGGCAGGAAGGTCTCCAGCAGACTGCCCAGGTGGCCGGGGGAGTCGGGTACCAGGCCGGGCAGCACCAGGAGGAGCGTGGCCAGCAGGCAGAGGCAGGCGGTCAGCCGGCCGGGCCTCCGGCGTCGGGTTCCCGGCCGGGCGTCGTGCTCCCCGGTCACCGGCTCGTGCTCCGCCTCCGGCCTCTTCGCGTCGTCCCGCATGTGAGGGGGACGCGGATTCCCGCAGGGCCGGTTCCGGTGCCCGCGGGCCCGGCTGCGTCAGGCCGCGGTCAGGGCGCCCGCGTACGGGCCGCCGACGCCCCACGCCTGGTGCATGGCGTCGGCGAAGGCGCCGGCGAGTCTGTGCTCTCCGGACGGGCCGGGGTGGGTGCCGTCGTAGGTGTCCGTGCGGATGTCGTAGTCCGTGGGGCGCGAGGCCAGCAGGACCGGTGAGGCGGGGGTGTCCAGGTCGGCCACGGCCTTCGCCAGGAGCGTGTTGAAACGGTCGCACTCGGCGGCGAACGGGGCGTCCGACTCGGCCCGGACGTTCGGTATGACGGGCAGCAGCACGAACTTGACGTGCGGGTTCGCGGTCCGCGCCCCGGCGATGAACTGCCGTACGTTCGCGGCCGTCTGCTCGCTGTTCGTGTAGAAGCCGAGATCTATCAGGCCGAGCGAGACGAGCAGGACGTCCGCGCGGGCGGCCTCCACCTCGTCGGCGATCACGGGCGCCATGTGGAGCCAGCCCTCGCCCCAGCCCGCCAGATGCCGGCGTGCCGCGGCCGGGAAGCCGGGATCGCCGTAGTCGTGGGAGAGCGGGGCGCCGGCCTCGGCGTCGTACAGCCCGGTGCGGGGGCCGGTGATCGTGTAACCACCGGCGCCGAGGGTCGCTTCCAGGTGCTGCCACATGCGGTAGCGCCAGGTGAAGTCGCCGGCGCTACCGATGGTCATGGAGTCGCCGACGAAGAGAAAACGCATGGCGACATCATGGCCGATCACCGCTCCGGCCTGCGACGTGACAGTGGACACTTGTGGGATGAGATCGCTGCTGACCGCCGCCGCCGCCCTGCTCCTGCTGACGGGAACGGCGGGGACGGCTCCCGCTTCCGCGGACGACGGGGACGGCGCCGACCGGAGCTTCACGATCGAGGACCCCAGGATCACCGAGTCGAGCGGGCTCGCGGCGAGCCGGATCCACCCGGGCGTCTACTGGACGCACAACGACAGCGAGGACGGGCCGTACGTCTACGCCGTCGACTCCCGGACCGGGAAGACGGTCGCGACGATCACCATGAAGGGCGTGGGCGAGCCCCGGGACGTCGAGGCCATCTCACTCGGACCGGACGGGAACCTCTACGTCGGGGACATCGGCGACAACCTCGACGGCTCCTGGGACCACGTGTGGATCTATCGCTTCCCCGAACCGAAGCGCCTCGCGGACGCCACCGTCCGGGCCACCCAGTTCGACGTCACCTACGCGGACGGGGCCCGTAACGCCGAGGCGCTGATGGTCCATCCGAAGACCGGGCGGGTCTACATCGCCTCGAAGAACGAGGACGGCGGCGGGCTGTACGAGGGCCCGGAGAAGCTGACCGCCGGGCGCGACAACGTCTTCCGCCGGGTGGGCGAGGTGCCGTGGGTGACCGACGGGGCGTTCTCGCCGGACGGCGAGGAGGTGGTCTTCCGGTCGTACTTCAGCGCACGCGCCTACGCCTTCGAGAACGGCAGGCTGGGCGAGGACCACGCGGTGGGCGTGCCGCTCCAGGGGCAGTCCGAGTCGGTGACGTACACGGCCGACGGCTCCGCGATGATGTTCGGCTCCGAGGGGAAGCGGAGCGAGGTGGTACGGGTCGAGGTGGAGGGCCGCGGAGGCGGCAGGTCTCCGTCCCCGAACGGCGGGGGCGGCGGGACGTCGCCGGGCGCGGACGCGAAGGGTGACGGAGGCTCGCAGAAGGGCACGGTCACCGGGGGCGCGCTGGCCGTCGTGGTGATCGTGCTGGCGGTGCTCGTGGGCAGGCGCCGTCGCGGCTGAGCGCCGTCCCGGGGCGTACCCCGGCGGCCCGTCTTCCGGGATCCCCCGCGATTCCTCCCGCGGCCTGGCAGCATGCCGGTATGGGTGACCGGGGGACGGGCGGGTTCGCCGTACGGGCGGCATGCGGGGCCGACGCGGAGGCGCTGGTCGCCCTGGATCCGGTGGCGTCCGGGGGTGACGGCGAGCGCGGCGAGCACATCCGGGGGTGGTGCGCGCGGGGCTCGGCCCTGATCGCCGAGGACGCGTCCGGGCCGCTCGGTTACTGCGTCGTCGAGTACACCTTCTTCGGCCAGGGCTTCGTCCCGATGGTGACGGTGGCGCCGGACGCCCGGGGCCGGGGCGTCGGCAGGCTGCTGCTGGAAGCCGCGGCGGGGTCGTGCACGACCCCGAAGCTCTTCACCTCGACCAATCTCTCCAACCAGCCGATGCAGCGGCTGCTGCGCCGCGCCGGATGGAGCCCCGCCGGTCTCGTGCACGGCCTGGACGAGGGCGACCCCGAGGTTTTCTACCTCCTGGAGCGCCCGGCCGGCGGCTGACGGCCGGGCACGAGCCCGATGCCGGCGCCGCACCGGCCCTTTGCTGCCGCTGCGGCGTGGTGCCGGATGATGCCGTCCCGCCCCCGGTGGCACCTCGATGGCACAGGATGGCGCCACCCCGGCGCCATGCGTGCCGGTGCCGGGGTGGCCCGGAATGCATCTGCGGTACGAGCGTGGTGCGGGATAAGTGCAGCTCAGAGGCCATGTGTATCGATCTGGCGCCACACGGCGCCATGAAGGGGTTGCGCTTGGTGCCATAGTGGTGCCATGATGACGTCATGGACCTCACTCCCTATGTCGACAACCTCCGCCGCGAGCTCGCGGTAGCCGCCGAAGCGGGTGGCGACCAGGCCCGGGAACTGGCCGAGCGGCTCACCGCGCCGCTGGAGTCGGCCACCCGTCTGACGATGCTCAACGTGCTCTCCGCCGCGATGGACGAGATCACCCGCGAGCTCGCCCCCGGCTCGGTCGACGTACGGCTGAGGGGGCTCGACCCCGACTTCGTCGTGACGAGGCCGGAGGGCGGCGAGGTCTACGAGGGCGGGATCCGGCCGGCGGAGCCGCTCAAGGCTCCGTCCCCCGTGCCCGCCGACGCCGAGGAAGGGGGTACAGCCCGGGTCAACCTCCGGCTGCCGGCCCACCTCAAGGTCCGCGCCGAGGAGGCCGCGAGCCGGGAGGGCCTGTCGGTCAACGCCTGGCTGGTGCGCGCCGTCTCGGCCGCGGTCGACGGCGGTGGCGGGCCGCGTGCGGCCGAGAAGCCCCGGACCTCCCACACCGTCGGGCAGAGCTTCACCGGCTGGGTGCGCTGACCGCCACCCGAGCCTCACCGTTCATCCGTACCGGGCCCTACCGCATCGACCTCACCACTCCGCACCCCTTCATCCACCTCACGTCCCGCCAGAGGGACGCCGCGAAGACCCAAGAGGACGGGACAGCCATGCCTTCTTTCGAGACCACCGGGACGATCTCGGTCACCGCGCACGTGGACGCGGGATCCGTCCGCTTCGTCGCCGTCGACCGCCCCGAGGCGCAGGTCGACGTGCGCCCTCGCGACCCGGCGAAGGACCAGGACGTGCGGACCGCCGAGCAGACCGAGGTGCGCTACGCGAGCGGCGTGCTGACCGTCCGCACCCCGAAGCCCCGCTACTTCCTCGGGCGGACCGGTGCCGTCGACGTGACCGTCGAACTCCCCGCCGGCTCCCGGCTGGAGGCGAGCGGTTCGTGGGTCCAGGTGTACGGCGACGGGCAGTTCGGCGAGGTACGCGTCAAGACGTCCTCCGGCGACGTCCGTCTCGACGCCACCGGTCCGGCGCACGTGCTCGCCTCCCACGGCAGCATCACGGTGGACCGTGTCGACGGCGCCGCCGAGATCACCACCAGCTCCGGGAGCATGCGGCTGGGCACCCTCGGCGGCCCGGCCGTCCTGAAGAACTCGCACGGCACCACCACGGTCGGCCACGCCCTGGGCGACCTTCGGGTGAGGGGCGCCAACGGCGACATCATCGTCGAGCACGCTGAGGGGTCCGTCGCGGCCACGACCGCCCACGGTGCGCTGCGGGTGGGTGACGTCGCCCGCGGATCCGTCCAGCTGGAGACCTCCTACGGCGCCATCGACATCGGTGTCCGCGAGGGCACGGCCGCCTGGCTCGACGCCGGTTCGGGCGCCGGCCAGGTGCACAACCTGCTCACCGCCTCCGACGCGCCCGCGGACTCCGAGGAGACCGTCGAGGTCAGGGCGCGCACCAAGTTCGGCAACATCGACATCCGCCGCGCCAAGGCCTGAGACCGGCCCCCTCCGGCGGTCCGTCCGCACCTTCCGTGAACGCCCATCCTCGAACGGGGAGACCCATGGACATTCCTGTCATGCACACGTCTAAATTTGCCGGTGGTCCTTCGCCGGCGGCCATCTCGGCCGTCGGTCTGCGCAAGTCGTACGGCGACAAGCTGGTCCTGGACGGCATCGATCTGCGCATTCCGAGCGGATCGGTGTTCGCCCTCCTCGGCCCGAACGGCGCCGGCAAGACCACCGCCGTGAACATCCTCACGACGCTGGTCACCGCCGACGGAGGCCAGGCGCAGGTGGGAGGCCACGACCTGACCGCCGACGCGCAGGGGGTGCGCGGGGTGATCGGCGTGACGGGCCAGTTCTCCGCCGTGGACGGGCTGATCACGGGGGAGGAGAACATGCTGCTGATGGCGGACCTGCACCGGCTGCCGAAGGCCGAGGGCCGGCGGATCGCCGCCGGGCTGCTGGAGCGGTTCGACCTCGTGGACGCGGCCGGGAAGCCTGCCGCGAGCTACTCCGGCGGGATGAGGCGCCGCCTGGACATCGCGATGACACTGGTGGGCGGTCCGCGGATCATCTTCCTGGACGAGCCCACGACCGGCCTCGACCCGCGGTCGCGGCACGGCATGTGGTCGGTCATCCGCGAGCTGGTCGACGACGGGGTCACCGTCTTCCTGACGACGCAGTACCTGGACGAGGCCGACGAACTCGCCGACCGGATCGCGGTGCTCGACGGCGGCCGGATCGTCGCCGAGGGCACCGCGGCCGACCTGAAGCGGCTGGTCCCGGGAGGCCACGTCCGGCTCCGCTTCACCGGTCCGGAGTGCTACCGGGCCGCGGCCGCGGCGCTGGGCGATGTGGTGGCGGACGACGAGGCGCTGACCCTCCAGATCCCGAGCGACGGCAGCCAGCGCGCGCTGCGCGAGGTCCTGGACCGCCTCGACGAGGCCGGCGTCGAGGCGGACGAGCTGACCGTGCACACCCCCGATCTCGACGACGTGTTCTTCGCGCTGACCGGCGCCACCGTCCCCGTCCGGAACGACCGGTCGAAGGAGACCGTCCGATGAGTGCCCTCTCCCTTGCCGTGCGCGACTCGTCCACGATGCTGCGCCGGAACCTGCTGCACGCCCGCCGGTACCCGTCGCTGACGCTGAACCTGCTGCTGACGCCGGTGATGCTGCTGCTGCTGTTCGTCTACGTCTTCGGAGACGTGATGAGCGCCGGGATCGGCGGCGGTGGCGCGGATCGCACGGACTACGTCGCCTACGTCGTCCCCGGGATCCTGCTGATGACGATCGGGAGCACGGTGGTCGGGGCCGCGGTGTCGGTGTCGATGGACATGTCGGAGGGGATCATCGCCCGGTTCCGGACGATGGCGATCCACCGCGGTTCGGTCCTGATCGGCCATGTGGCCGGCAGCGTGATGCAGTCGGTGGCCAGTGTGGTCCTGGTCGGCGCGGTGGGTGTGCTGATCGGGTTCCGGTCGGTGGACGCCACGGTGCTGGAGTGGCTGGCGGCATTCGGGCTGGTGGCGCTGTTCGCGCTGGCGCTGACCTGGGTGGCGGTCGGTATGGGGATGGTCAGCCCGAACGTCGAGGCGGCGAGCAACAACGCGCTCCCGCTGATCCTGCTGCCCCTGATCTCCAGCGCGTTCACACCGATCGAGGCGATGCCGGGCTGGTTCCAGCCGGTGGCCGAGTACCAGCCGTTCACCCCGGTCATCGAGACCCTGCGGGGGCTGCTGCTGGGGACGGAGATCGGTCACAACGGCTGGCTCGCGGTGGCCTGGTCCCTCGCCCTGATCGTGCTCGGCTACCGGTGGGCGACCGCTGCCTACGGGCGCGAACCGAAGTAGCGCGCCCGGCAAGGGGCGAGCCCCTCGGCACCCGTCACCGGGCGCCGAGGGGCTGTCGGCTTCATCGCCGCACCGACTCCTCAGATCTCGTCGAGGACCGGCCGCAGTTCGTAGTGGAGCGTGTGGTCGCGCTTCAGACGGTGGGCGAGCGGGACGGCCACGCCGTGGAGCGCCGGGTACTTCCGGGACATGGTCCTGGCCGCGTGGGTGTTCTCCTTCGACCCCTCCGGCAGGAGCCGCGCCCAGGCCTTCACGGGCGGACCCGTGGGCGCGCCCCGGATGGTGCACGGAGCGATCTCCACCACCGGGTGGTTGCGCATCCGGTCGACCTTCCAGGCCGAGGAGAACGTACGGATGTAGGCGTGGTCCCCCTCGACCGCGATGCTGACCGGCGTACGGGCGGCCGATCCGTCCGGCCTGCGGCTGCTGAGCAGCACGGTGTACTGCTTCACGAAGGGCTCCAGCTCATGGATCGTCTCCATACATCCATGGTGCCGCAGAAAAGGGCGATCCGGGCACTTCGGGCGATGGTCGAAGCGTTCCGCCACCAGGCCGGACGGGACCGGCGTACGCTCCGGCCATGCAGGTCACCGGGGCTCCCCAGCCCTTCGCCACCGCGCGCCTGGACGCGCTGCCGCTCGACGCCGATCACGCGCGGGAGATGGCCGAGGTCCTCTTCGACCCCGCCCTGCACCGATGGACGGGAGGCGAACCCGAGGACGCCGTGGCCCTGCGCGTCCGCTACGAGCGGCAGACCGCCGGATCGCCCGACCCCGCCGAGCTCTGGTGGAACTGGGTGCTCCGGGTCCGGGCCGACGGGTGCCTGGCCGGTTATGTGCAGGCGACCGTGCGCGGCGACCGGGCCGAGGTGGCCTGGGTGGTCGGCACCCGGTGGCAGGGCCGCGGGTACGCCAAGGAGGCGGCGACGGCCCTGGTCGGGCACCTGCTGGCGCAGCGGTCGCTGCGCGCCGTGGTCGCCCACATCCACCCGGGGCACGCCGCTTCCGCCGCCGTGGCCGCGGCGGCGGGGCTCCGTCCGTCGGACCGGGTGGTGGACGGGGAGG
The DNA here is from genome assembly GCF_042755185.1 of Streptomyces sp. NPDC059166. Taxonomy (NCBI): domain Bacteria; kingdom Bacillati; phylum Actinomycetota; class Actinomycetes; order Kitasatosporales; family Streptomycetaceae; genus Streptomyces; species Streptomyces sp. NPDC059166. Next base: position 120,805 of record NZ_JBHZCI010000004.1, read on the forward strand.
TGCGGTGGGTACGAGGCGCACCCGGAGCCGTGGGCCCGGTCGGCGAAGACGCCGCGGAAAACACTTCTGATCCCTATATCGGCTGAAATGTCTTAATCTTTTCGTGCGGGATGGCGTTGACGCGGTGTACGGGCGCCGCGACTCCTGCCGGACGAGCGACGGAGGCCTCGGGTGGGCGAACTGGCGAGGTGGGAGGCCCTGCGGCTCGCAGGGCTGACAGCCGCGCCCGATCCCGGCATGGACCGCTTCGCCCGGCTGGTCTCCCGCGTCCTCCACGTCCCGGTCTCGCTGGTCTCGCTGCTGGAGACCGACCGGCAGGTCTTCCCCGGGATGGTCGGGCTCTCCGAGCCCTGGGCCGGCCGGCGGCAGACCCCCCTGAGCCACTCCTTCTGCCAGCACGTCGTCGAGGACGGCAGGCCGCTGATCCTCGACGACACCCGGGCGCACCCGCGCACCTGCGCCAGCCTCGCCATCCCCGACCTCCGGGTCATCGCCTACGCCGGTATGCCGATCACCGACGCCGACGGGCACGTCCTCGGCTCGCTCTGCGCCATCGACCACGTGCCCCGGAGGTGGACCGAGGGCGAGCTGCAGGACCTCGCCGACCTCACCGCCGCCTGCTCGGGGGAGCTGCGCATGCGGATCGCGACCGAGCGGCTCCGGCAGGACCGCGACCACGCCGAACTGCTGCTGCGCGCCTCCGTCGAGCTGGGCCACTCCCGGGACCTGACCGACCTCACCCGCCGTCTGCGGGGGCTGTTCCGGGGCCCGCACGACCCGACCTTCGTGGGACTGATGCTCGCCGACCCGCAGGGGCTGTGGCGTGTGATCGACCCCGACGACCTGAAGCCGGTGGAATCCGCCCTCCACCGCCTGGACCTGGATGCCGGGTTCCCCAGCACCCTGGCCATGCGGGAGCAGCGCACCGTCTTCGTCCCGGACCGCTCCGCCCTCGTGGAGGGCTTCAGCGCCGAGGCCGTCGCCGGTTACGACGCGCTCGGGCTGAACTCCGTCCTCTGCGTACCGCTGGCGGGGCGTGGCGGTGTGCTCATGTGGTGCTGGCCCCGGCCCCGCGTGCTGACCGTGACGGAGGAGGCCGCCCTCACCGCCGTGGCCGGATACGTCAGCCAGGCGGTGGACCGCACCCTGTTCGTGGAGAACCGGCTGAGCACCGCGGAGCGGCTGCAGGCGGCCATGCTCACCGACCTGCCGGTCGTGTCCGGCCTCGACATGTGCGCCCTCTACCTGCCTGCAACCGACCAGGACATGGTGGGCGGGGACTGGTACGACGCCTATCTGCTGCCGAAGCTCCGGGGTGCCGCCCGCGCCTCGCTGATGCTGTCCATCGGCGATGTCATCGGCCACGACGTCCATGCCGCGGCGGTCATGGGCCAGGTGCGCAGCATGCTGCGGCAGGCCACGCTCGGCCACCCCGCGCACTCGCCGGCGGCCGCGCTGACGGCGATCGACAACGCCTTCGAGGCTCTTCCCCTGGGCCCCGGCGCCACCGCGGTGCACGCCCGGCTCGACCCGGACGGCGGCCGGTGGCGGCTGACCCGGTCCAACGCCGGTCACCCCCCGCCGCTCCTGCGGACACCGGACGGCCGGGTCACGGCACTGGGGGAACACGATCTCCTGCTGCTCGGGGCACCCAGTGCGCTCGGCCGGAACGAGCACACCCACGACCTGCCCCGGGGGAGCGTGCTCCTGCTCTACACCGACGGGCTGGTCGAACGCCGTGACGACGACATCGACGTGAGCATCCGGAAGACCGCCTCCACCCTGGCCGCGCACGGCGACGAGCCACTGCCCCAGCTGCTGGAGGCGCTCTCCCACGGGCTGGCCGAATCCCCGCAGCGCGACGACGTGGCGGTGCTCGTCGTCCGGGTCACCGAGGGAGGCGGATAGGGCGCGAGTCCCGCCTCAGCGCTTCGGGTGGCCCGCCTTGACCAGCTCGGCGACGTCGAGGACGACCTCGGCCCCGATCGAGTCGGGGAGCGGCGCATCCTGCCCCGGGGCGTACACCTCGTGCCGGTCGTAGCCCGTGGTCAGCGGCTCGGTGAGGACGTGTACCCGGTCGTGCTTGCGGTCCACGATGACGTAGACGGGAATCTTGGCACCGGCGTAGGCGGCGACCTTGTTCCGCAGGTCCGCCTGGTAGTTCCCCGAGGTGACCTCCAGGACCAGCCGGAAGCAGGCCGGGTCGTAGCAGTTGTTCTCGACCAGGTGCTCGTCGAGGTCGGCGTCCACGATCGCGAGGTCCGGGATCGCGTAGTCCTCGGGACCGCCGGGGAGCCACAGGCCCACTGCCTGGAGGACCTCCGTCTCACCGTCGTCGAGCCCGGCGGCGATGAAGGGACGCATAAGTTTCGTCAGTGCACGCGCGTGCGGGCCGTCCGGGGGTGGGGCCACGGTGATGACGCCTCCGATGATCTCGACGCGATGCCCCGGAAGCTGCTCGGTGAGACGGTTCGCCGTCACGAGCATCGGTTCCGGCTCATCGTCACAGGGGTGCTCGACTGCGGCTGCAGACATTGCGGGCCTCCTGGGATGGCTGGTGTCGAGAGCATCATCGTAGGACGGGTGGCCCGATTCCGGCGTGGAAGCCGTTCGTCACCCGGCGGGGTGAAGCAGAAACGGCCCTGCTCACCCGTGGGGTGAACAGGGCCGTACCCGGCCGAGAGAGGCCGTTACAGCTTGTCGATGACGTAGTCGATGCAGGCCGTCAGCGCCTGGACGTCCGCCGGGTCGATCGCCGGGAACATCGCGACGCGCAGCTGGTTGCGGCCCAGCTTGCGGTACGGCTCGGTGTCGACGACGCCGTTGGCGCGCAGCACCTTGGCGACGGCGGAGGCGTCGATGCCGTCCTCGAAGTCGATCGTGCCGATGACCTGCGAGCGCTTCGCCGGGTCGGTGACGAAGGGGGTCGCGTACTTCGAGTCCTCCGCCCAGCCGTAGAGGGCTTGCGAGGACGCGGCGGTGCGGCCGGTCGTGAACTCCAGGCCGCCCTGCGAGTTCATCCACTTCAGCTGCTCGTTCAGCAGGAAGAGGGTCGCCAGCGCCGGGGTGTTGTACGTCTGGTTCTTCAGCGAGTTGTCGATCGCGGTCGGCAGCGAGAAGAACTCGGGGATGTGCCGGGCCGAGGCGTGGATCCGGGCGGCGCGGTCGAGGGCCGCCGGGGAGAACACGCCGATCCACAGTCCGCCGTCGGAGGCGAAGGACTTCTGCGGGGCGAAGTAGTAGACGTCCGTCTCGGCGATGTCGACCGGCAGGCCGCCCGCGCCGGAGGTGGCGTCCACCAGGACGAGGGACCCCTCGTCGGCGCCCGCGACCCGCTTGACGGGGGCGGCCACACCGGTGGAGGTCTCGTTGTGGGTGAGGGCGTACACGTCGACGCCCGGCTCGGCCTTCGGGTCCGGGTGGGTGCCCGGGTCGGAGGCGATGACGGTCGGGTCGGCCAGCCACGGGGCGAGCTTCGACGCCTTCGCGAACTTCGACGAGAACTCGCCGAAGTTGAGGTGCTGGGACTTCGCCTCGATCAGTCCGTGCGTCGCGACGTCCCAGAAGGCGGTGGAGCCGCCGTTGCCCAGGATCACCTCGTATCCCTCGGGGAGGGAGAAGAGGTCGCGTACGCCGTCACGCACCTCGCCGACCAGGTTCTTCACCGGGGCCTGGCGGTGGGACGTACCGAGAAGGGAGGTGCCGGTCGCGGCCAGTGCGTCGACCGCCTCCGTCCGCACCTTGGAGGGCCCGGCGCCGAAACGTCCGTCGGCGGGCTTGAGGTCTGCGGGAATCTGGATGTCAGCCACGATCCGGAGCGTAGTCCCTCCGGCAAGCGGTCGAGGACCGTGTCCGTCGGATGAGACAGGCGCTCCGGATCATGGACGGCTGCTGCGAGGGGCGGTTCAGCCGAGGTCGACCGGGAGCTCGTAGAGGTCGTTCTGCGTCACGATCGGCTTGTTCCGCAGCTCGGAGGCCGGGACCGCGAGGTCCAGGTCCGGGAAACGCTCGTAGAGGGCCGGCAGGGCGACCCCGGCCTCCAGCCGGGACAGCGCGGCGCCCGGGCAGACGTGCGGGCCGTGGCCGAAGGCGATGTGCCGGTTCGGGGAGCGGGTGATGTCGAACTCCCCTGCGGTCGGCCCGTACTGCTTCTCGTCGCGGCCGAGCGCGCCGAAGGAGACGATCAGCGCCTCGCCCTTCGGCAGGACCTTGTCACCGACCTCGATGTCCTCCGTGGCGAACCGGATCAGGACGTGCGAGGTCGGGGTGTTCCAGCGCAGCGTCTCCTCGATCACGTTCTCCCACGGCACCTCGCCGCTCAGCACCCGCTTGCGCTGCTCGGGGTGGGTCTGGAGCGCCTCGACGACGTTGACCACCAGACTGATCGTGGTCTCGTGACCGGCCGCGATGATCAGCTGCAGGGTGTTGACGATCTCCTCGTTGCTGAGGTGGTCGCCGTCCTCGGAGGCCGCTATCAGGGCGCTGGTGAGGTCGTCGCCCGGGTTCGCCCGCTTGTCGTCGACGATCTTCGTGAAGAGGGTGCCGAGGTCCGCCATCATCTGCGGGACCTCCTCCGGCGGGGTCTGCGTCGAGAAGAACTTCTCGAACAGCTCCTTGAGCCGGGGGTGGTCGGCCGCGTCCACGCCCATCAGCTCGCTGATGACGTTCATCGGCAGCGGGTAGGCGAACTCCGCCTTCAGGTCGACCGGTTCACCCTTCGGCATGGCCGCCAGACGGTCCAGCGAAGCGTTGGTCAGCGCCTCGATGCCCTCCCGCAGCCGCTCGACCCGCCTCACGGTCAGGGCCTGCGCGACGAGGGTCCGCAGCCTGCGGTGCTCGCTGCCGTCCACCGTCAGCATCGAGCGGCCCGGGTTGGCGAGGCCGATCAGCGGCCAGTCCATCGGGATCTCGCCGCGCTGCCAGGCGTTCCAGACGTTGATGTCCTTGACCACACGGCTGTCGGTGAGCAGCTGGCGTGCCTCGGCGTGGTGCGTCACCGCGTAGCAGTGGACACCGCCGGGGAGCTCCACCTCGGCGAGCGGTCCGGCGGCCCGCAGGGCGGCGCTCTCGGAGTCGAGGTCTGCGACGAGGGGGTCCAGCGCGATCCGGGTCATTTCCGGCCTCCAAGGGCGGGCGTGGGAGTGAAGTGCACCGGCAGGTCCGTCAGTCCGCGCAACCACGGGGACGGGCGCCGGGTCAGCTTTTCCGCGGGGACGGCGAGGTCCACGTCCGGGAGCCTGTCCAGGAGCACCTCGATCCCCGTACGGGCGATGACCTCCGCGGTCTCCTGTGCCGGGAACGGGCAGCGGTGCTCGCCGTGGCCGAAGGAGAGGAAGGCGTTGTTGCCGCCGGTGAGGGACGAGCCGTCGGTGCGCACCTGCGGGTCGCCGTTGGCGGCGGCGATGCCGAGGAGCAGCAGGTCGCCCGCGCGGATGTGGCGTCCGCCGAGGTGGGTGTCGCGGGAGGCCCAGCGGCCGGCGACGTTCTGGGTGGGGGTGTCCTCCCAGAGCACCTCGTTCATGGCCTCGCCGACGCTGTGCCGGCCGCCCGACAGGGAGGCGGCGAAGCGGTCGTCGGTGAGCATCAGCCGCAGCGAGTTGCCGATCCAGTCGGCGGTCGGCTGGTGGCCGGCGGCCATCATCACCATGAGGTCCTGGGCGACCTCCTCGTCGGTGAAACCGCCCGGGTCCTGGAGCATCCGGCTCGCGACGTCGTCGCCGGGCTCGGCGTGCTTGTCCTCGAGCAGCTGCATCATCGAGCCGGCCAGGTGCTGCTGGCCCGCCAGGGCGCGCTCACGGCCGTCGATCATGTCGTTGAGGGCGCCCACGAGCGGGCCGCCGACCTCGTCGCCGAAGCCGTAGAGCTTCGCCAGGACACGGGCCGGCAGCAGCATCGCGTACTCGGCGATGATGTCGGTGGAGCCGGTCGGGCAGAAGCCGTCGACGAGTTCGTCGGCGAACTCCTCGGCGTACCGCTTCAGGGCGAACGGGTCCACGGCCTCCAGCGCGTTGCTGATCATCGCCGCGCGTACGGTGTGGCGCTCACCGACCGTGTAGAGGATCGAAGGCTGCTTCCGTCCGATCATCGGCAGCAGCGGCCAGTCGTCCGGGATGTGCTCCCACTGGTTCCACAGGTCCGAGTCACGGCTGAAGAGCACCGGATCGTTGGTGACCTGGTGCAGTTCGCGGTAGCCGAGGATGAGCCACGCCGGTACGTCTCCGTCGAGCACGACGGGGGCCACCGAGCCGTTGTCGCGGCGCATTTCGCGGTACAGCCGCACGGGGTCCGTCTGGAACCTCGGCCCGGACAGCGGCATGAAGCTCTCGGACATGGGGCACTTGGTCACGGCGTGGGCTCCGGGGTCTTCACGGCGTCCTGGCCCGCCGGGAGACCGGCCTCGGCCTTCGCGCGGGCGACGGAGAGTGCGTAGACGTGCTCGACCAGCGTGATCAGGACGTACTTGCTGGACGACCGGTCCCGGGCGTCGCACTCCACGAGCGGGACCTCGGGGGACAGGTCGAGCGCCTCGCGGATCTGCTGCTCGGTGTGGAGCGGCCCGCCGAAGTCGTTGCACGCGACGATGAAGGGCGTGCCGTGGTGCTCCAGCCGGTCGATCGCGTACCAGGAGTCGGCGAGCCGCCGGGTGTCGACGAGTACGACGGCGCCCAGGGTGCCGGAGAACAGCCGGTCCCACAGGAACCAGAACCGTTCCTGCCCGGGGGCGCCGAAGAGGTAGAGGACCGAGCGCGCGTCGAGCGTGATGCGGCCGAAGTCGAAGGCGACGGTGGTGGACGTCTTGGAGTGCACACCGTCGAGGTCGTCGACGGCCTCGCCCGCGCGGGTCATGGTCTCTTCGGTGTTGAGCGGACGGATCTCGCTCACGGATCGGACCATGGTGGTCTTGCCGACCCCGAAGCCGCCGACGACGACGATCTTCAGTCCGTTGTCGGCCGTCGCCTGCAGGGCGGCACGGTCAGAGGTTGCGGAGTCCAACGAGCACCTGTTCCAGGGTGTCGGTGTCGGGGAACCGGTCCTCGACACGAGCAGTACGGGGGTGGCGGGCGCTGATCCGGCCGGTGTCGAGCAGGTCGCACAGCATGATGCGGACGATGCTGACGGGCAGATTCAGGGTGGCCGAGATCTCGACGACCGCGGTGGGGCTGTCGCACATCCGGAGGATCGCGACATGCTCCGACTGCATCCCGGGGTTCGGGTCGCACTCGGCGACGACCAGGGTCACCAGGTCGAACGCGGCCGAGTCGGACCGGCTGCGGCCACCCGTGAGGGTGTACAGCCGGTCCGGGTCGTCGTCGCGTCCGGGGCGGGGGCGCGGCACCGTCGTCATACGTCCGCTGTTTCCGTGGCATGGGACGCGGGCTCGCGCGGCGGGGCGACGAGGTACTCGCCGAGCTGCTCGACGAGTTCGCTCATGTTGTGGCCGACGAGGCCGACGTCGGAGTCCTCGGCCGCCACGACCGCCAGATGGGCGCCGGCGCCCGCCTCGACGATGAACAGCACCCCGCCGTAGAACTCGGTCATCGCGGACCGCACCCCGCCGCTGCCGTCACCGAACTCGATGGACGCGCCGTGCGACAGGCTCTGGATGCCTGCGGAGATCGCGGCGAGCTGGTCGGCCTGGTCGACCGAGAGTTCGGGGGTGCGGCACAGCTTCAGGCCGTCCCGGGACAGGACGAGGGCGTGCCGGGCGCCGGGGGTGCGGTCGAGCAGCCCCTCCAGCAGCCAGTTGAGCTTCTCGTCGGTGGTCGCGCTCATCGGGTGTTGCCTTCCGGATGCGGGGAGTTGGCTCGTACCGCCTGGCTGAAGGTGCTGAAGCGGGCAGCCTGGACCTTCGGGTCGGTGGTACGCGGCCTGGGGGATTCGGCTCCGCCGGGGGTGGCATTGCCGGTACGTGCTTCGGCGGCGGCCAGGGTGCGGCCGCGGCGGCGCTTGGGCAGCCCGCTCTCGCCGAACTGGGGGACGGCGCCGGTGGACTCGGACGCCGATTCCGGCCGGACCGGTGCGGCTTCGGGGGAGCCGTCCGTCCGGGAGTCCGTGTCCGGAGTCGTGTGCGAGGGCTCCGGCTCGGGGGGAAGCGCCGCCGGGGCCGGCGCGGGCGTACGGGAGATGAGCTCCTGCGGCAGCATCATCAGCGCGCCGGTACCGCCTCGGGCCGACGGGCGGAAGGAGACGGTGAGGCCGTGCTTCCGGGCCAGCCGGCCGACGACGGCGAGACCGAGCCGGGTACCGGAGATCGCGGTGAGGTCCTGGTTGTCGGCGGACACGGCCCGCTCGGCGCGGCGCAGCTGGACGTCGCTCATCACCAGTCCGCTGTCCTCGACGGTGACGACGATCCCCGCCGGCACCTCCTCGACGTACACATGCACCTCGGCCGTGGGCGGCGAGAAGTTGGCAGCGTTGTCAAGGAGTTCGGCCAGGGCGTGCATGACGCCCTCGGCGGCGTGGCCGGCGATGGCCACATCGCTGGTCGAGTGGAGGCGGATGCGCTGGTAGCCGCCGATGCGGCCCATCGCGCCGCGCAGGATCGACTCCATGACGATCGGCTTGGCCCAGCGGCGCCCGGAGCGCGCGCCGGTCAGCACGGCGATGGAGTCGGCGAGGCGGCCGGCCTGGGCGGTGCGGTGGTCCAGGTGCAGCAGGTCGCCGAGGACGTCCTCGGCGGTGTGCCGGTGCTCCATCTCGCGGAGGTCGGCCAGCATGCTGGTGGACAGGGCCTGCATCCGGCCCGCCGCGTTGGCGCAGGCCGAGACGGCGGCGGACCGTTCGGTCTCGCTGCGCCGGGCGCGGGCGGTGAGGCGTGCGGTCTCGGCGGTGAGCCGTTCGCGCTGCTCGGTGGCCTCGGCTGTCACCCGGGCGATCCGCTCCTCCGCCTCGGCGGTGACCCGGGCCGTCTCGGCGGAGGCCGCGGCTCTGATCCGGGCGGTCTCGGCGGTGAAGCGCTGCGCCTCGGCGGCGGAGGTCGAGACGAGGCGGGAGGTCTCGGCGGTGAAGCGTGCGGAGTCGGTGGCCCGCAGGGCGCGCAGATGACGGGCTGTGGCGAGCGTGTGGACCGTGACGGCCACGGCCACGCTCAGCAGCGCGGCGGCGGCGCCCGACCCCCACGCGAGCGGGGTCCGTACCGAGGCGGGAGCGGCCGAGACCGCCCAGAGGCACAGAGCACCGGTGACGGCTGCCGATATCAGCAGGGCGAGTGCGGTTGGCCGGATTGAAGGGCGCAATCGTAGTCCTCGGGGCGGACGGTACGGATGAAGGGGGACAGGTGCGTTCACAACCGTCGATCGGGACAAATCGGTGCGGCGAAGGTGAAAGAAGCACAACTGGAGCTGATTGTTCCCGATCAAGTCGAGCCAACTATAGGAGAATTGGCGACTTGTTTGGGGATTCCTTGTGGCCACTTCTGTTTGAAGAGTGGCCGGAATTGATCCTGTCCGGATCCTGTGACTCGTGTGATCCGAGTCAACCCGCGTGTCGGGCGGTCATCTGGAGTTGAATGTGGCGGTATGTCCCCTGTGTGATGCTTGATTTATCACGATCGTCGCCTCCACGCCGGTGGCCAGCTAGTGTGAGCGCTCCGGCGCAGCTCGGCCCGCCGGGCCGAGCTGCCGTAAGACACACCGTGCGCCTTGAAGGGGGAGGCGCCGCGTGGCCCCGACGGAGGACGCAGGCAACCGTGGACGCGCAAGGCCGTGGGCGGGAAGAGGGCATCGACCCCGCAGACCAGTGGGTACTCAACCCCGACACCGGTGATTACGAACTGCGACTGGCCCCTTCCGCAGGGCGACCGAACGCGCCCGCCGGGACCTCCGGAAGGACCCCGGGACCTCGCCGCAGGCAGGACCCCGGGACGGCGCCCTCCGACGACCGGGCCTCCGTGCCGAGCCAGCGCGGCGGGCGGCGCGGCGCCGGCGGCGGACGCGGCGACCGGGACGAGACGCGCAGGCCGGGGAGCCGGGCGGCTGCTCCGGCCTCGGGGCGCCGGAAGGCGAAGCCGAAGAAGTCCCGCAAGAAGAAGGTCCTGGTGTGGACCGGCGGAGTGCTGGCCTTCCTGCTGGTGGGTGCCGGTACGGCGACCTACCTCGTCTATCAGCACTTCAACAGCAACATCACCGCCGTCTCCACCGACGGTGCCGGCACCGGTGGCTTCAGCAAGGACCGTGCCATCAACGTCCTGGTGATCGGGACCGACAAGCGGACCGGCGAGGGCAACGAGGGCTACGGGGACAAGGGCAGTGTCGGCCACGCCGACACCAACATCCTCTTCCATGTCTCCAAGGACCGCACCAACGCCACCGCGCTCAGCATCCCGCGCGACCTGATAACCGACATCCCGGACTGCCCGACGACGATGGAGGACGGTTCCCAGAAGGACATCCCGGGGTCGTCCGGCGGGCGCTTCAACACCAGCCTCGGGCAGTCCGACCGCACCCCCAGCTGCACGATGCGCACGGTCACCGAGCTCACCGGGATCAAGGTCGACCACTTCATGGTCGCCGACTTCAACGCCGTCAAGTCCATGACGACGGCCGTCGGCGGTGTGGACGTCTGCCTCGCCAAGGACATCGACGACAAGAACTCGCACCTCAAGCTCTCCGAGGGCGAGCACACCATCCAGGGCGAGCAGGCCCTGGCCTTCCTGCGGACCCGGCACTCCGTCGGCTTCGGCAGCGACCTCAGCCGCATCGAGATCCAGCAGCAGTTCCTCGGCTCGCTGATGCGCAAGCTGAAGTCGAACGACACCCTGACCAGCCCCACCAAGATGTGGTCGCTCGCCGAGGCCGCCACCAAGGCGCTGACCGTCGACGACAAGATCGACGACATCAACCAGCTGAGGAAGCTCGGCATGGAGCTGGCCTCGGTCGACCCCAAGAACATCACGTTCACCACGGTGCCGGTCCTGGACAACCCGAACGACAACGCCACCGTCATCCTCGACCAGTCCAAGGCCCCGCAGGTCTTCTCGATGATGCGCGAGGACGTCTCCTTCACCGCCGTGGCCAAGCAGGAGAAGGCCAAGGAGAAGGCCGCCGAGGCCGCCAAGCTCAAGGGCGAGATGGCCGACCCGGCCGACGTCCGGGTCGACGTCTACAACGGCGGCGCGCCCGCCGGCTCCGCGCAGAGCGCTCTGGACTGGCTGCAGAACGAACAGGGCGTCCTCAAGTCCACCAACAAGGCGAACGCGCCTGCGGACGTGAAGAAGACCCAGCTCGTCTACGCCCCCAACCAGGCGGACCAGGCCCGCAGGCTGGCCGACATGATGGGCCTCACCGCATCCGCCCTCAAGCCGACGACGACCGACGCCGGCGAGATGGACCCGATGGTGCTGACCCTGGGCCCCGACTTCACCAAGGCGGGCAGCCCGCTCTCCGCGCCGACCAAGGCCCCTGCGGACATCCAGCGCGTGGAGGCGGACAAGGCGGTCTGCGCCAAGTAGCGCGCCGCGGCGCCCCGGTCCTCCGGGCGGGGCGCCGGGGCCGCGCAGGCGGATCTTTTGGCGCGGTACGCGGCCCCGGATGCGGCACGCGGGCCCTCGCGCCCCGCACGCGGCCTGCCGGACACGGCATGCTGGCCGTATGGCCACCCCGCACGCCGACCTCGTCCAGCAGCTCACCGGGGCCGTCCGCGGCGAGGTGCGGTCCGACGCGACCGCCCGCGCGCTGACGACCATGGACGCCTCCAACTACCGCCGCGTTCCCCGGGCGGTCGTGGCACCCCGCGACGCGGAGGACATCGCCGAGACTCTCCGGGTCTGCCGGGAGCTGGGGGTGCCCGTCGTCCCACGCGGCGGCGGCACCTCCATCGCGGGCCAGGCCACCGGCACCGGAGTCGTCCTGGACCTCACCCGCCACATGCGGCGGATCCTTGAGCTGGACCACGCATCCCGGACCGCCGTCGTCCAGCCGGGGGTCGTCCTGGACGACCTGCGGGCCGCGGCCGCACCGTACGGGCTGACCTTCGGCCCCGACCCGTCCACCCACAGCCGCTGCACCCTCGGCGGCATGATCGGGAACAACTCCTGCGGCTCGCACTCCGTCGCCTGGGGCACCACCGCCGACAACGTCCACAGCCTGCGGGTCCTGCGGTACGGCGGTGAGGCACTCCACATCGGGCGGGGCCTGCCCGACGCGCCCGCCGGACTCAGGGAGTTCGCCGCGCCCCACCTCGCCCTGCTGCGCACCGGCTTCCCCGAACTGCCCCGCCGTATCTCCGGATACGCCCTCGACGCACTGCTCCCCGAACACGGCCCCGATCCCGCCCGCGCCCTCTGCGGCAGCGAGGGGACCCTGGCCGTCGTCACCGAGGCGACGGTCCGCCTGGTCGAGACGCCCGCCGCGCGCGCCCTGGCCGTCCTCGGCTACGCCGACGAGTCGGCCGCCGCCGAAGCGGCCCCGGGCCTCCTCCCGTACGGGCCGCTGACCGTCGAGGGGATGGCCGCCGATCTCGTCCGGGGTGCCGCGGAGCTGCCGCGCGGCGCGGCCTGGCTGTTCGTCGAGACCGGAGGCGCCACCCCCGCTGAGGCCCGTGGGCGCGCCGAGGAGATCACCCGCGCCTCGGACGCCCTGGACACCACCGTCGTCACCGACCCCGCCGGGATGCGCGCGCTGTGGCGCGTCCGCGAGGACGCCGCCGGGACCGCGACCCGGACGCCGGACGGCTCGGAGGCCTGGCCCGGGTGGGAGGACTGCGCCGTACCGCCCGCCCGACTCGGCCCCTACCTCCGCGACTTCCGCGCCCTGCTGGCCGAGCACGGCCTGCGCGGAACCCCGTACGGCCACTTCGGCGACGGCTGCATCCATGTGCGCATCGACTTCGACCTGCTGACGGATCAGGGCGTCGCCCGATTCCGCCGCTTCTCCGAGGACCAGGCCGCCCTCGTCGTCGCGCACGGCGGATCGCTGAGCGGGGAGCACGGCGACGGACAGGCGAGGGCCGAGCTCCTGCCGCGCATGTACGGCGAGGAGATGGTGCACCTGTTCACCCGCTTCAAGGACCTCTGGGACCCCGACGGCGGACTCAACCCCGGCATCCTCGTCCGTCCCGCGCGGCTCGACGAGAACCTGCGCTTCGCCGTGCTCCCGAAGCGCCCCGTCGACGTCGCCTTCGGCTACCCGCAGGACGGCGGCGACTTCTCGGCTGCCGTACGCCGATGCGTCGGCGTCGCCAAGTGCCGCACGGAGAAGCCCGGTACGGACGTCATGTGCCCCTCCTTCCGGGCGACCGGCGACGAGGCCCACTCCACCCGGGGCCGCGCCCGGCTGCTCCACGAGATGCTCGCCGGTGAGGTGATCACGGACGGCTGGCGGTCCACGGAGGTACGCGACGCCCTGGACCTCTGCCTCTCCTGCAAGGGGTGTCGCACCGACTGCCCGGTGGGCGTCGACATGGCGACGTACAAGGCGGAGTTCCTCCACCACCACTACAAGGGGAGGCTCCGCCCCGCCGCGCACTACGCGATGGGCGGCCTGCCCCGCTGGCTGCGGCTCGCCGCCCCCTTCGCGCGGGTGCTCAACACCCTCGCGGCAGCAGGGCCGTTCGCCGCTCTCGCCAAGAGGCTCGCGGGCGTCGACCCGCGCCGCACCCTCCCGGTCCTGGCGCCGCGCAGCTTCCGGAGGTGGTTCGGCAGGCGACGGGCACCCGGGGGCGGTACGCCCGTCGTGCTGTGGCCGGACACCTTCACCGACCACCTCGCACCCCAGGTCGGCCGGGCGGCGGTACGGGTCCTGGAATCGGCGGGCCGCGCCCCGGTCCTCCCGCCCCGCGGGGTGTGCTGCGGCCTCACCTACGTGTCCACCGGCCGGCTGGACGCGGCCCGCTCCGTCATGCGCCGCACCCTGAACCGTATGGGCGCCCTCGACGGCGCCCCGGTCGTCGTCCTCGAACCGAGCTGCGCCGCCACCCTCCGCACCGATCTCCCGGAGCTGCTGCCCGACGACCCGCGCGCCGCCCGGCTCGCCTCCTCCGTACGCACCCTCGCCCAGTACCTGGAGGAGTACGCCCCCGACTGGACGCCGCCCCGGCTCGACCGGCCCGTCGCCGGGCAGACCCACTGCCACCAGCACGCGGTCCTCGGTGACGGGGCCGAGCGCAGACTCCGGGCGAAGGCCGGCCTGAGCGGTGAGCTGAGCGGTGGCTGCTGCGGGCTGGCGGGCAACTTCGGTTTCGAGAAGGGCCACTGGGACGTCTCCGTGGCCTGCGCCGAGGAGCAGCTGCTCCCCTCCGTGCGGGAGGCAGAACCGGGCGCCGAGCTCCTGGCCGACGGATTCTCCTGCCGCACCCAGCTGGACCAGCTGGCGGGCCGCCGGGCCCGCCACCTCGCCGAGGTGCTGGCGGAGGGGCTGCCGCGACAGGAGCGGCCCGGTGGCCCCGGGGCCTCGGGCGCCCCGGGAAACTCCTCCGGTGCGACCTCGTAGCCCTCGCCACGGCGCCGTGCACAGCGTTACGCCGGATGCCGGCCCGGCGGGGTGTTCCCCTGTGATCGGAGAGGCGGCTTCGGCCGCCTCCGGACAGGTCCTAAGCCGGTGCGAGCACCGGGAGGCCGAAGTCGGCAGCGGCCTTGGCCAGTTCGCTGTCGTAGGTGACGAACGCGGTGAGCCCTACCCGGAATGGATCCGCGGTCGCCAGATGGAGTGAGTCCAGCGTGCCGAGTCTCCGGTTCTGGTAGGCGGTCGCCCGGGCGAGCACGGTGGTGGTGAGGTCGATCAGATGGACGCCGCGGACGGCCTGTGACACGAAGTACGCGATGCGCTGGGGGTCGACCCCGGCCCGGTGCAGGGTGCGAGTGATCTCCAGCCGGGCCAGGTCGCTCGTGAGTAGTTCGGTCCCTTCCGGCAGCGCCGCACGCCAGGCTCGCAGGGCCTCGGACTCCGCCTCGGGCTTGATGAACTTCAGTAGCGCGCACGAATCGAGGTAGATCAACGTCGGCGCTCCTCGTCGCGCTCCGACAGGAGGAGGGCGGACAGGCTCGACAGCTCGGGCGCGAGTTCGGGCGCCAGGTCCGGCATGCCCTGCTCGGCGGGCGGAGTGGCGTCGCCGGACTCGATCATGCGCCGGAGGGGGTCGGGCGTCACGGTCTCGGGCACCATGCGCAGGACGGGTACGCCACGGTCGGTGACGAGTACGGGCACCCCGGTCCGCACCAGTGCGACGGCCTTGGACGGGTTCTGGTTGAGCTCACGCAGCCCGATCGTCTCCATGCCATCGAATGTAGCTACATAATGTAGGTACAGCAACTGTGAGTGCGGGCGCCCGGGGCTCGGTGCGCGGGGGAGTCCCGACCGTGGACACCGAGCCTCGCGCCCTGCGTTTCCCTGCGCACCCCTGCGCGTCTCTGTGCGTCTCTCGTGGCGCGAAGCGCGACGAGGGTGTGACCGGCATTTCGCCTGCCGGGTGCGAGTGCCTACCTTGGACGTGTGTGCTGCACAATTGAGTGCAGTACTTTCAATTGTGGAGTGCATTGTCTTGCACTGCTGAGATGTCTCTGAAGCCAGAAGGACAGGCCCCGGGTGAACGACCAGAGCACCGCCGCACCGGCCTCCGCCGCAGCCGCCCCCGAGGCGGTCACCGTCCCGGAAGCAGTCGCCGCTCTCGACGGACGGCCCCGCGCGGGCGGACGCAGGGCCGCGCTCGGCCCGGTGGCGCTGGTGGTGGCGGGCGGGCTGTCCGTGCAGTTCGGGGCGGCGGTCGCCGTCCTGCTGATGCCGAAGGCGGGTGCGCTCGGCGTCGTCAGCCTGCGCCTCGCGGCGGCGGCGCTCGTGCTGCTGGTCGTCTGCCGGCCGAAGCTGCGCGGCCACTCGCGTGCGGACTGGGGCACGGTCGTCGCGTTCGGTGTGGCGATGGGCGGCATGAACACGCTCTTCTACCAGGCGGTGAACCACATCCCGCTCGGCGCCGCCGTCACCCTCGAGGTGCTCGGCCCGCTGTCCCTGTCGGTGATCGCCTCCCGCCGGCTGATCAACCTGGTCTGGGCGGTCCTGGCGCTCGGCGGTGTCGTCCTGCTCAGCGGCGGAGGCTTCGACCGGCTGGACCCGGCGGGGGCGGCGTACGCCCTGGGCGCGGGCGCCATGTGGGCGGCGTACATCATCTTCAGCGCCCGTACGGGGCGCCGCTTCCCGCAGGCCGACGGGCTGGCCCTGGCCATGGTCGTCGCGGCGGTCCTCTCGCTGCCCCTCGGCATCATGGAGGCCGGCTCCAAGCTCCTGGTGCCCTCGACCCTGGGCCTCGGCGCCGCGGTCGCCCTGCTGAGCTCCGTGCTTCCGTACACCCTCGAACTCATGGCCCTGCGCCGGTTGCCCGCACCCACCTTCGCGATCCTGATGAGCCTCGAACCGGCCATCGCGGCCACCGCCGGCTTCCTCATCCTCGACCAGGCCCTCTCCACGACGGACGCCCTGGCCATCGCCCTGGTCATCGGGGCGAGCATGGGCGCGGTGCGCAGCCAGACCGCTCGCGGCGCGGTGTCACCGCGCCGGGAGCGGGTGCGAGGCGCACGATGGAGGAAGGCGGAGTAAGGAGGCCCTCCCATGGGATCCGCAAAGGGAACGGACGAGTACGACGGGCTGTACTCGCACACACCCTCGCAGGCCGAGGGTGAACGCGGCGACGAGCCGGTCACCCGGGGCAAGGCCCCCGAGACGCATCCCGACGTCCCCCGCACCGAGCCTTCGCAGGCGGAGGGTGAGCGGGCGGAGTAGCGGGCGGTCGGTGGTTCAGCTGTCGGCCGGAAGGACGCGGAACGCGGTCAGGCCGGGCGTCAGGGGTGTGATCGCCCGGTAGTCCCGCTGGTCGAGGGTGAAGATGCGATCGGTCCTGTAGCGGTCGGCGAGGACGACGCCGACCGCGTCCGCGAGGTCCAGCCGCAGCCCTGCGTACCGGTGACGCACCTCGTGTGCGGCTCTCAGGTCGGCGGGCTTGAGGTCGGCGAGCCTGTACTGGCCGTCCGCCATCCGCGAGTTGAGTGCTTCCATCACCTGCATGGTGGCGGAGAAGCCGAGATCCCGGTGGACGAGGTGGTCCAGCTCTGTGACGACCAGCGGGGAGATCGCCAGAGCCTCGTCGGCGAGGATCTTGGCGGCTCCGGGGTGTTCCGGCTGCGCGGCATCGAACGCCGCGTAAAGGGCGGAGGTGTCGGCAACGATGATCAACGCCGTGCGGCTCGTTCCTTGATGTGCGCGTAGACCGCGTCGTCCATGGCCTCGGGTGAAAGGGGGCGCCCGCTGTCGAAGACCGGGAGGTCGTTGCTCCTCTTGGGGCGCTCTGCGTGATCGAGGATCAAGGCGATACCTCGCCTGATGAGCTCGGCCTTACTGACCCCCGTGGCCGATGCTTCGGCGTCCAGGCGTACTTCCAGCTCCTCAGGGAGGTACACGGTTGTCTTTATCATGCAGTCACGTTACCACCCTGCCCTACGTAGGGCAGGGTGGTAACGACGAGGCGGCCTCTCATGGCCAGGGAGGCCCGGCTGTTACGTTCGGGCCCATGGACGACGGCGTGTACGTGGGGCATGCGGGCACGGACGCGGCGCTGGACAAAGGCTGGCTGCTCGGCCACTTCAAGGACCCCGCCGACCCCCGCCACAGTGAGGCCCTGGAGATCAAGTGGGGTGTCCATCCGCCCGGTGAGGAGCGTGCCGAGTGGGTCAGGGGTGAGGAGCGCACGGCGCTGCTCGTGCTGGTCGGCGGGCGCTTCCGGATGCGCTTCCCCGGGCGGGACGTGCTGCTGGCGCGGCAGGGGGACTACGTCGTGTGGGGGCGGGGCGTCGACCACTCCTGGTGCGCCGAGGAGGCGTCCGTCGTGCTGACCGTGCGTTGGCCGTCCGTCCCCGGATACCGCGCGGGCGGCTGATCCCCGCCCACCGGACACAGGCGGCTCATAAAATCATGCAAGCATGCTTGCTTGTTTCGTGGGGCGCTGGCATGCTCCCGGGCACACCGCCACGCCCCGAGGGGAGCGCACCGTGCCCGACGCATCGGCCGTGACCGCCGCCGTGCTCGACGACATGCGTGAGGAGAGCGACGAACTCGACCAGTTGGTGGCCGGGTTGAGCGCCCACGAATGGGCCTCGCCGACACCGGCCGAGGGGTGGACCGTCGCCCACCAGATCGCCCACCTCAACTGGACCGACGAGGTGGCCCTGGTGGCCGCCACCGAGCCCGATGCCTTCTCCGCCGAGGTGGAGAAGGCTTTGGCGGCCCCCGACAGCTTCGTCGACGAGGCGGCCGAGGCGGCCGTCACCGCGCTCACCCCCGCGGCGCTGCTCGTGGAGTGGCGGGCGGGAAGGGCCCGGCTCCAGGAGGCCCTGCGGGCGGCGCCCGCCGGGACGAAACTGCCCTGGTACGGGCCGCCCATGAGCGTCGCCTCGATGGCCACCGCCCGGCTCATGGAGACCTGGGCCCACGGCCAGGACGTCGCCGACGCCCTCGGGGTGACCAGGACACCGACCGCCCGGCTGCGGCATGTCGCTCGGATCGGCGTACGGGCCCGGGACTACGCCTACGTCGTACGCGGACTGCGGCCGCCCGGCGAGGAGTTCCGGGTGGAACTCCTCGCCGGGGACGGCGGGCTCACCGTGTACGGCCCCGAGGACGCGACCCAGCGCGTCACCGGCCCCCTCCTCGACTTCTGCCTCCTCGTCACCCAGCGCGCCCACCGGGACGACCTCGCCGTCGAGGCGGTGGGCGCGGACGCCGGGCAGTGGCTCGACATCGCCCAGGCGTTCGCCGGCCCCGCCGGACCCGGGCGCCCCCGGCAGGCCGACCGGTGACCCGGCCGCTGCGGATAGGCAACGCGTCCGGCTTCTACGGCGACCGCTTCGACGCCGTACGCGAGATGCTCACCGGCGGGCCGCTGGACGTCCTCACCGGCGACTACCTCGCCGAACTCACCATGCTCATTCTGGGCCGGAGCAGGCTGAAGGACCCGAAGCGCGGATACGCCACGACCTTCCTGCGGCAGCTGGAGGAGAGCCTGGGGCTCGCCCACGAGCGCGGCGTGAAGATCGTCACCAACGCCGGCGGGCTGAACCCGGCCGGACTCGCCGAGGCCGTACGGGAGCTCGCCGAGCGGACCGGTGTGCCGGTGCGGGTCGCGCACGTGGAGGGCGACGGCCGATCCGTGCCCGAGGGGTACCTCACCGCCAACGCCTACCTCGGGGGCGGCGGAATAGCCGCCTGCCTGCGGGCCGGCGCCGACATCGTCGTCACCGGGCGGGTGACCGACGCCGCCCTGGTCACCGGGCCCGCCGCCGCCCACTTCGGCTGGGGGCCGGAGGACCACGACGCGCTCGCCGGAGCCGTCGTCGCCGGGCACGTCCTGGAGTGCGGCACCCAGGCGACCGGCGGCAACTACGCCTTCTTCGGCGACCACGACGTCCGCCGACCCGGATTCCCCCTCGCCGAGATCCACCGGGACGGCAGCAGCGTCATCACCAAGCACGACGGCACCGGTGGAGCCGTCGACATCGGCACCGTCACCGCGCAGCTGCTCTACGAGACCGGCGGGGCGCGATACGCCGGACCCGATGTCACCGCCCGGCTCGACACCGTGACCCTGGCGCAGGAAGGCCCCGACCGGGTGCGGATCAGCGGCGTACGCGGAGAGGCGCCGCCGCCCACGCTGAAGGTCGGCCTCAACCGGCTGGGCGGGTGGCGCAACGAGGTCGTCTTCGTCCTCACCGGACTCGACGTCGAGGCCAAGTCCCGCCTGGTGCGGGCGCAGTTCGCGGACGCCCTGGACCGCGCGGGCGCGGCCCCCGCCGAGGTGCGGTGGGAGCTCGCCCGCACCGACCGGGCCGACGCGGACACCGAGGAGACCGCGAGCGCCCTGCTCCGGCTCGTCGTGCGCGACCCGGACGCCGAGGCCGTCGGCCGGGCGGTCTCCGGCGCCGCCGTCGAGCTGGCGCTCGGCAGCTACCCCGGCTTCCATGTGACCGCCCCACCCGGCAAGGGCGCCCCGTACGGGGTGTTCGAGGCCGCTTACGTACCGGCCGGCGAGGTCGAGCACATCGCCGTGCTGCCCGACGGGACACGGGAGGCCGTCCCCGCGGCCGGGCCGTACCGGGACCTCGAAGAGGTCGCGGAGCCGGCCCTGCCCGAACCGCTGCCCGCCGGGCCGACCAGATCCGTCCCCCTCGGGCGGATCGCGGGGGCCCGCAGCGGCGACAAGGGAGGAGACGCCAACGTCGGGGTGTGGGTCCGCTCGGACGACGCCTGGCGGTGGCTCGCCCACGAACTGACCGTCGCCCGCTTCCGGGAACTCCTTCCGGAGACGGCCGGGCTGAGCGTCGTACGCCATGTCCTGCCGGGGCTGCGGGCGCTCAACTTCACCGTCCACGGCCTCCTCGGCGAAGGGGTCGCCGCGCAGGCCCGCTTCGATCCGCAGGCCAAGGCGCTGGGGGAGTGGCTGCGCTCCCGGCACGTCACCGTCCCCGTGCAGCTGCCGGCCGACACCGGACCCGTGCCGCCGGCCGCCGAAGCCGCCGCTGACCCCGTGCGGCTGCCCGCCGACACCGGCCCTGGGCCCGCGCAGTCGCCCGCCGACCCGGAGGTGCACGCATGACCGTCCTGCCCACCGCGCTCGACACCGCGGGCCCCGAGTACGCCGCCCACCGCGAGGCCATGCTCGCGAAGCTCGCCGAGCTGGAGACCGAGCACGCCAAGGCGCTCGCGGGCGGTGGCGAGAAGTACGTGGCACGCCACCGGGCGCGCGGGAAACTCCTGGCGCGCGAGCGGATCGAGCTGCTCGTCGACCCGGACACCCCCTTCCTGGAGCTCTCCCCGCTCGCCGCCTGGGGCAGCGACTACGCGGTGGGGGCGTCGCTGGTCACCGGCATCGGGGTCGTCGAGGGCGTGGAGTGCCTGATCACCGCCAACGACCCGACCGTGCGCGGCGGGGCATCGAACCCCTGGACCCTGAGGAAGGCCCTGCGCGCCAACGAGATCGCCTTCGCCAACCGGCTCCCCTGCATCTCCCTGGTGGAGTCCGGGGGAGCCGACCTGCCCTCCCAGAAGGAGATCTTCATACCCGGCGGGGCGCTCTTCCGTGACCTCACCCGGCTCTCCGCCGCCGGAATCCCCACCGTGGCGGTCGTGTTCGGGAACTCCACGGCCGGAGGCGCGTACGTCCCCGGGATGTCGGACCACACCGTGATGATCAAGGACCGGTCCAAGGTCTTCCTCGGCGGTCCGCCCCTGGTGAAGATGGCCACCGGCGAGGAGAGCGACGACGAGTCCCTCGGCGGAGCCGAGATGCACGCCCGCACCTCCGGTCTCGCCGACCACTACGCCCTCGACGAGCACGACGCCCTGCGCCAGGCCCGCCGTGTCGTCGCCCGCCTCAACTGGCGCAAGGCGCAACCGGATCCAGGGCCCGCCGAACCACCGAAGTACGACGAGGACGAGCTGCTCGGGATCGTGCCCGGCGATCTGAAGACCCCGTTCGACCCCCGCGAGGTCATCGCCCGGCTCGTCGACGGCTCGGACTTCGACGCGTTCAAGCCGCTCTACGGGACCAGCCTGGTCACCGGCTGGGCGCGGCTGCACGGCTATCCCGTGGGCGTCCTCGCCAACGCGCAGGGAGTGCTCTTCAGCGAGGAGTCCCAGAAGGCCGCTCAGTTCATCCAGCTCGCCAACCAGCGGGACATCCCGCTGCTTTTCCTCCACAACACCACCGGCTACATGGTCGGCAGGGAGTACGAGCAGGGCGGCATCATCAAGCACGGCGCGATGATGATCAACGCGGTGGCGAACTCCAAGGTCCCGCACATCTCCGTCCTGATGGGCGCCTCCTACGGCGCCGGGCACTACGGCATGTGCGGCCGCGCCTACGACCCCCGGTTCCTCTTCGCCTGGCCCAGCAGCAAGTCCGCCGTCATGGGCCCCCAGCAGCTGGCGGGCGTCCTCTCGATCGTCGCCCGCGCCTCCTCCGCCGCGAAGGGCCTGCCCTACGACGACGAGGCCGACGCCGGGCTGCGCGCCATGGTCGAGCAGCAGATCGAGTCGGAGTCGCTGCCGATGTTCCTCTCGGGGCGGCTCTACGACGACGGGGTCATCGACCCCCGCGACACCAGGACCGTCCTCGGGATGTGCCTGTCCGCGATCCACACGGCACCGGTCGAAGGCGCGCGCGGCTTCGGCGTCTTCCGGATGTGAGGCTGAGGATGATCACCGCACTGCTGGTCGCCAACCGGGGCGAGATCGCCTGCCGGATCTTCCGCACCTGCCGCGAACTGGGCATCGCCACCGTCGCCGTGTACTCCGACGCCGACGCGGGCGCCCTGCACGTGAGGGAGGCGGACACCGCCGTACGCCTGCCGGGAGCGGCGCCCGCCGACACCTACCTCCGGGGCGACCTGGTGGTGGCCGCCGCCCTCGCGGCCGGTGCCGACGCCGTGCACCCCGGATACGGCTTCCTCTCCGAGAACGCCGGATTCGCGCGGGCAGTCCAGGACGCCGGCCTCGTCTGGGTGGGGCCGCCGGTGAAGGCCATCGAGCTGATGGCCTCCAAGACCCGGGCCAAGGAACTGATGGCGGCAGCCGGAGTCCCCCTCCTGACCCCGGTCGATCCGGAGGGCGCGACCGCCGCGGACCTTCCCCTGCTGCTGAAGGCGGCGGCGGGCGGCGGCGGGCGGGGGATGCGGATCGTGCGCGAACTGGACGCCCTGCCCCAGGAGATGACCGCCGCGTCCGCCGAGGCGGCCTCCGCCTTCGGCGACGGCGAGGTCTTCGCGGAGCCGTACGTCGAGCGGGGCCGGCACGTCGAGGTGCAGGTCATGGCCGACCGGCAGGGAACCGTCTGGGCGCTCGGCACCCGCGACTGCTCGCTCCAGCGCCGCCACCAGAAGGTGATCGAGGAGGCGCCCGCGCCCGGCCTGGAGGACGGGCTGCGGGAACACCTCCACGGAGCGGCGGTCGCGGCCGCGCGGGCCGTGGGCTACCGGGGGGCGGGAACGGTGGAGTTCCTGCTGTCGGCCGAAGGGCGCCCGTACTTCCTGGAGATGAACACCCGCCTCCAGGTCGAACACCCCGTCACCGAGGCGGTCCACGGCCTCGACCTGGTCGCCCTGCAACTGCGCGTCGCGGAGGGGGAGCCGCTGCCCTCGGCCACCCCGCCCGAGCCGAAGGGCCACGCCGTCGAGGCCCGGCTGTACGCCGAGGACCCGGCACGTGACTGGCAGCCGCAGACCGGAGCGCTGCTCTCGTTCGACGTACCTGAGGCACCCGGTCTGCGCCTGGACACCGGATACACGGGCGGCGACACCGTGGGCGTGCACTACGACCCGATGCTCGCCAAGGTCATCGCCCACGCCCCCACCCGGGCCGCGGCCGTACGCCTCCTCGCCCGGACCCTCGAACGCGCCCGTATCCACGGCCCGGTCACCAACCGGGACCTCCTCGTACGCTCCCTGCGCCACCCGGACTTCGCCGCCGCACGCCTGGACACCGGCTTCTACGACCGGCACCTGACCGCCCTGACGGCGACCGGCACCCCGGACGAGGAGTCCGCGCGCCGCCTCGCCGCCACCGCCGCCGCGCTGGCCTCGGCGGTGAGCACGGCCGCGAGCGGGCCGGCCCGGTTCGGCGCCTGGCGCAACCTCCCCTCACAGCCGCAGACCAGGGGCTACCGCGGTGAGCCCGACGGCACCACGTACGAGATCGCCTACCGCAGGGGCCGGGACGGCACCCCGCTCCCGGAGACCGGCGAACGTGTGGTCACCGTGCACCCGGACGCCGTCACCCTGGAGACCGGCGGGGTGACCCGGCGGTTCACCCTCGCCACCCACGGCGACCGCGTCCACGTGGACACGGCTTCCGGTTCGTACGCCTTCACCGTCCTTCCGCGCTTCACCGACCCCACCGGGCGCCCCGAGCCCGGGTCCCTGCTCGCCCCGATGCCCGGCACCGTCGTCCGCCTCGCCGACGGGCTCGCCCCCGGGTCACCCGTCGAGGCCGGGCAGCCGCTCGTCTGGCTGGAGGCGATGAAGATGGAACACCGCGTCCTCGCCCCCGCCTCCGGCACCCTCACCGCGCTCCACGCCGCCCCCGGACTCCAGGTCGAGGTCGGCGCACTGCTCGCCGTCGTACAGGACGCACCCGCGCAGCCATCCGCCGACCAGGAGGAGACGACCTGATGAGCACCATCCTCGAGACCGAAGAACAGCGGGCCCTGCGCGCCGCCGTCGCCGCCCTCGGCAAGCGCTTCGGACGCGACTACTCCACCGGCCTGGCCCGCAAGGGCGAGCACCCCCGCGAGCTCTGGGAGGAGGCAGGCAAGCTCGGCTACCTCGGCGTCAACCTGCCCGAGGAGTACGGCGGAGGGGGCGGCGGCATGGCCGAACTCTCCATCGTCCTGGAGGAACTCGGAGCGGCGGGAAGCCCTCTGCTGATGATGGTGGTCTCCCCGGCGATCTGCGGCACCGTCATCGCCCGCTTCGGCACCGAGGCCCAGAAGCGGGCCTGGCTGCCCGGCCTCGCCGACGGCTCCCTGACCATGTCCTTCGGCATCACCGAGCCCGACGCCGGCTCCAACTCCCACCGCATCACCACCACCGCACGCCGCGACGGGGACGACTGGGTGCTCGACGGCCGGAAGGTCTTCATCTCCGGGGTGGACATCTCCGACGCCACCCTGATCGTCGGCCGCACCGAGGACGCCAGGTCCGGCAGGCTCAAGCCCTGCCTCTTCATCGTCCCCAGGGACACCCCCGGCTTCAGCCGCACCCGGATCGAGATGGAACTCCAGGCGGCCGAGAAGCAGTTCGAGCTCGTCCTCGACGGGGTCCGGCTGCCCGCCGGTGCCCTGGTCGGCGAGGAGGCGGACACCGGACTCCTCCAGCTCTTCGCCGGGCTCAACCCGGAACGCATCATGGGCGCCGCCTTCTCCATCGGCATGGGCCGCTACGCCGTGCAGAAGGCCGTGGAGTACGCGAGGACCCGGACCGTCTGGAAGGGCGCCCCCATCGGCGCCCACCAGGCCATAGCCCACCCGCTCGCCCGGGCGCACATCGAGCTGGAACTCGCCCGTCTGATGATGCAGAAGGCCGCGAAACTCGTCGACGACGGTGACGACATCGGCGCGGGCGAGGCCGCGAACATGGCGAAGTACGCCGCCGCCGAAGCCTGCGTCAGGGCCGTCGACACCGCCGTCCACACCCTGGGCGGGAACGGCCTGACGACCGAGTTCGGACTCGCCTCCCTCATCACCGCCGCACGCGTCTCCCGTATCGCGCCCGTCAGCCGGGAGATGATCCTCAACTACGTCTCCCACCAGACCCTCGGCCTGCCGAAGTCGTACTGACCCGGTCGGTCGTGCCCGGGGTCTCCCCATACGCCCCCGCACGGGCGATTCTGGCTCTCCACCCGCGTCGAAGGGGACCGCCATGGTGTTCCACAGCGAGTACGCAGACGTCCAGCCCCTCGAAACCCCCATCCACGAAGCCGTCCTCGGGGACGCCGCCGGCTTCGGTGACACCCCCGCACTGATCGACGGCACCGACGGGACGACCGTCACCTACGCCCAGCTCGACACCTTCCACCGGCGCATCGCCGCCCACCTCGCCGCGGCCGGACTGCGCAAGGGCGACGTCCTCGCCCTGCACAGCCCCAACACCATCGCCTACCCGCCCGTCTTCTACGGGGCGACCCGGGCAGGAGCCACCGTCACCACCATCCACCCGCTCGCCACCCCCGAGGAGTTCGCCAAACAGCTCACGGACTCCGCCGCCCGCTGGATCGTCACCGTCTCCCCGCTCCTGGACGTCGCCCGCCGGGCCGCCGGACTCGCCGGCGGGATCGAGGAGATCTACGTCTGCGACCAGGCCGAGGGCCACACCTCCGTCCTCGACATGCTGGGCTCCACCGCACCCGAACCCGAGATCGCCTTCGACCCGGCCGAGGACATCGCCGTACTGCCCTACTCCTCGGGCACCACCGGCACCCCCAAGGGCGTCATGCTCACCCACCGCTCCATCGCCACCAACCTGGAGCAGCTGCGCCCGTTCGTCCCCCTCGGCGAACGCGACCGCATCCTGGCCGTGCTCCCCTTCTTCCACATCTACGGCCTCACCGCCCTGATGAACGGCCCCCTCCGGTACGGCGCCACGGTCGTCGTCCTGCCCCGCTTCGACCTCGCCCAGTTCCTGGAGACGATCCAGACCCAGCGCATCACCGGCCTGTACGTCGCCCCGCCGATCGTCCTGGCTCTCGCCAAGCACCCCCTCGTCGGCGACTACGACCTCTCCTCGCTGGAGTACATCGTCAGCGCCGCCGCCCCGCTGGACGCCTCGCTCGCCGCCGCCTGCTCCAGCCGGCTCCGCGTCCCCGCCGTACGGCAGGCGTACGGCATGACGGAACTCTCGCCCGGCACCCACGTCGTCCCCCTGGACGCGGAGAACCCGCCGCCCGGAGCCGTGGGGAAGCTGCTGCCCGGCACCGAGATGCGGATCGTCTCGCTCACCGACCCCGGCATCGACGCCGCCCCCGGCACCGAGGGCGAGATCCTCATCCGGGGACCCCAGGTGATGAAGGGCTACCTCGGCCGCCCCGACGCCACCGCCGCCATGATCGACGACGAGGGCTGGCTGCACACCGGGGATGTCGGCAGGACCGACGCGGAGGGCTGGCTGTACGTCGTCGACCGGGTGAAGGAACTCATCAAGTACAAGGGCTACCAGGTCGCCCCCGCCGACCTGGAGGCACTGCTGCTCACCCACCCGTCGATCGCCGACGCCGCCGTCATCGGGGTGTACGACGCCGAGGGCAACGAGGTCCCCAAGGCCTACCTGGTCCGCCAGGCCGGTGCGGAGGACCTGACGGAGGAGGACGTCATCGCGTACGTCGCCGACCGGGTCTCCCCGTACAAGAAGGTCAGACGGGCCGAGTTCATCGAGGCCGTGCCCCGCGCGGTGTCCGGCAAGATCCTGCGCAGGGAACTGCGCGACCGGGAGAAACCGCGATGACCCCGCCGGCACCCGCCCGCCCCGCCACCGGGGGGCCCGACGGCCTCGGGCCTCTCGGCCACCGGCGGGAGAGGCCCGAGGGGTCCGGCAATACCCGTCCGTCGCCGGGAGAGGCGGCGATGAGCCCGGCAGTATCCGTCCGTCGCCGGGAGAGGCGGCGATGAGCCCGGCAGTATCCGTCCGTCGCCGGGAGAGGCGGCGATGAGCCCGGCAGTATCCGTCCGTCACCGTGAGAGGCAGCGATGACCCTGGCACCACCCGTCCACCACCGAGGCATCACCACCCTCACCCTGGACTCCCCGGCCAACCGCAACGCCCTCTCCGCCGCGCTCGTCGGCGAACTCTCCGAGGCGCTGGCCGGCTGCGCCGAGGACGACACCGTGCGGGCCGTCGTCCTCACCCACACCGGCACCACCTTCTGTGCGGGCGCCGACCTGACCGCGCCACCCGAACCGGCGGCGCTCGTCGCCCTGATGCGCGCGATCGTCGCCCTGCCCAAACCCGTCGTCGCCCGGGTGACCGGGCACGTCCGGGCCGGCGGGCTCGGACTCCTGGGTGCCTGCGACATCTCCGCGGCGGGGCCCGACGCCACCTTCGCCCTCACCGAGTCCCGCCTCGGCCTCGCGCCCGCCGTGATCTCCCTGCCCCTGCTGCCCCGCCTCGACCCGCGCGCCGCGTCCCGCTACTACCTCACCGGCGAACGCTTCGACGCGGCCGAGGCGGCCCGGATCGGGCTCGTCACGCTGGCCGCAGGCACCACGGGGGCCGCCGCCGACGACGTGGACAAGGCGCTCGTACCGGTGCTCGACGGACTCCGCCGGGCCTCACCCCAGGGGCTGAGGGCGTCCAAGGAGCTGGTCACGGCTAGTGTGCTGAGGCATTTCGACAGTCACGCCGAAGACCTCATCGCCCGCTCCGCGGCGCTCTTCGCCTCCGACGCGGCACGGGAGGGGATGACGGCCTTCCTGGAACGACGGGATCCACCATGGGTGCTGTGACGCCCCCCAGACCCCCCGCCGCGAAGTCCCCCAAGCAGGACCGCAGCCGCGCCACCCGCCAACGGCTGCTCGAAGCCGCGGTCGCCTGCCTCGCCGAACACGGCTGGGCGGGCTCCACGGTCTCCGTCGTCGCCGAGCGCGCCGGAGTCTCACGGGGCGCGGCGCAGCACCACTTCCCCACCCGTGAGGACCTCTTCACCGCCGCCGTCGAGTACGTCGCCGAGGAACGCTCGGCCGCCCTGCTCACCCTGCCCGTCCAGGGCCGGACCGAAGTGATCACCGCACTGGTCGACCTCTACACCGGGCCGCTGTTCCGCGCCGCGCTCCAGCTCTGGGTAGCCGCCTCCAACGAGGCGCAGCTGAGGCCCCGGGTCACCGAACTCGAAGCGCGCGTCGGCCGGGAGACCCACCGCATCGCCGTCGAACTCCTCGGCGCGGACGAGACCCGTCCGGGGGTACGCGAGACCGTGCAGGGCCTCCTGGACATGGCCCGCGGACTCGGCCTCGCCAACGTCCTCACCGACGACACGGCCCGGCGCCGCAGGGTCGTCGAGCAGTGGGCGGTGCTGCTGGACGGGGCGCTGGGCTGACCTGCGGCCCGTGAGCGCGGCAGGCGCGGGGCGATGGCCACCGGCCGCGGCGTGCGCCGCCGCCTCCCGCGGACACGGCCCGCCCCTTGCCCGGCGGACGGCATGCGCCCGCTCGACGGCTCGCGGTGAGCGGCCGGGGTGGAGCTGACGGGGAGAAGGGCAGGCCGGCCAGGCCCGGGGCACGGGCCTCTCCCGGTTCCGCCCACCCGCCGCGACACGGGCCTCTCCCGGCTCCGCCCACCCGCCGCGACACGGCCTCGGGGGCCGCGCCCTCACCTACGGTCGGCCACCCGGGCGCGGAGGAATTCCAGCAGCACGGCGTTGAAGGGTCCGGGCTGTTCCACCCCGGGCAGATGGCCGGCCCGCTCGATGACGGCCAGCGTGGCGTGGGGGACCAGGAGGCGCATGTCCTCGGCGTCGCCGACCGGGGTGTAGGGATCGTCGGCGCCGACCACGATCAGTACCGGCGTCTTCACGGCGGCGAGCGTGTCACGGTGGTCGGGGCGTTCGGCCCGCCCCCGCAGGGCGGCGGCGGCACCCTCCGGGTCCGTGGCCCGCATCATGCCCAGCACCCGCTCCGCCACCTCGGGCTGTTCCGTGACGTTGTACGGGGCGAGCATCTTGTCGATCACCTCGGCCGCGTATCCGTCCATCCCCTCCGCCCGAAGCCGGTCGGCCAGGGCGTTGCGGAACGCCTTGCCCTCGTCCGTCTCGGCGGGCGCGGAGGTGTCGGAGAGCACCAGCGCCAGCACCCTGTGCCCGTGCCGGAGCTGGAACTCCATGGCGATCTGGCCGCCCATGGACACACCGCCGACGACGGCCCGCTCCAGGCCCAGGTGGTCGAGCAGGGCGGCGATGTCCTCCGCGAAAACGGAGAGGAGGACCTTGCCGGGGGTGACGTCGCTGTCGCCGTATCCCCGCAGGTCGGGGGTGATCACGCGGTGCCCGTCCCTCGCCAGCGCCTCGGCGGACGGTGCCCACATGGTGCGGTTGAAGGGGTGGCCGTGGACGAGGACGACCGGCAGGCCGTCGGACGGCCCCCGGTCGTCGTAGTGCAAGGTGCACCCGGCCCGTGAGAAGTGGCTCATGCCGCTCACCCTAACGCGGTCGCCGAGGGCGTCCGCGAGGGTAAATGCCTTTCCGGCAGGGTCAGTTGTTGAGATCCGCCAGCTGGTCGAAGCCCGGGATCTCGTGCGGGTCGCGGGTGCCAGGACCGACGTACGTCGCCGAGGGGCGGACCAGGCGGCCGGTGCGCTTCTGCTCCAGGATGTGCGCCGACCAGCCGGCGGTGCGGGCGCAGCTGAACATCGAGGTGAACATGTGCGCCGGGACCTCCGCGAAGTCCAGCACGATCGCCGCCCAGAACTCGACGTTGGTCGCCAGGACCCGGTCGGGGCGGCGGGCGTGCAGCTCCTCCAGGGCGGCCTTCTCCAGCGCCTCCGCCACCTCGAAGCGCGGGGCCGCCAGCTCGCGCGCGGTACGGCGCAGGACGCGGGCGCGGGGGTCCTCGGCGCGGTAGACGCGGTGGCCGAAGCCCATCAGCCGCTCGCCCTTGTCGAGAGCCTGCCTGACGTACGCCGCGGCGTCGCCGGTCCGCTCGATCTCCTCGATCATGCCGAGGACACGGGACGGGGCGCCGCCGTGCAGCGGACCCGACATGGCGCCGACCGCACCGGACAGGGCCGCCGAGACGTCGGCGCCGGTGGAGGCGATGACGCGGGCGGTGAACGTCGACGCGTTCATGCCGTGTTCGGCGGCCGAGGTCCAGTAGGCGTCGACGGCCTTGACGTGCCTGGGGTCCGGCTCGCCGCGCCAGCGGATCATGAACCGCTCGACGACCGACGTCGCCTTGTCGATCTCGCTCTGCGGGACCATCGGCAGGCCCTGGCCGCGGGCCGACTGGGCGACGTAGGAGAGGGCCATCACCGCGGCGCGCGCCAGGTCGTCGCGGGCCTGCTCCACGGAGATGTCGAGCAGCGGTTTCAGGCCCCACACCGGGGCCAGCATGGCGAGGGCGGACTGCACGTCCACGCGGATGTCGCCGGAGTGCACCGGGATCGGGAACGGCTCGGCGGGCGGCAGGCCGGGGTTGAACGCCCCGTCCACCAGGAGACCCCAGACGTTGCCGAACGACACATGGCCGACGAGGTCCTCGATGTCGACGCCGCGGTAACGGAGGGATCCGCCTTCCTTGTCGGGCTCGGCGATCTCCGTCTCGAACGCGACGACTCCTTCAAGTCCGGGTACGAAGTCGGACATCGGGCGGCTCCCTCGACTCGGCGGCTGTGTGACGGGCCCTGAAGGCCCGACCACGATACTGGCGGGTACCCACGACGCGGGGAAGGGTGACGTGCGGCACAGCCGACCGGCACGCACGCGGCGATCGTGCCCTCCCGGGGGGACGTCACCTCCGCTGCGGCAGGATGGCCCCGTGCCCACAGCAGACGCCTCTCCGTCCTCCGCTTCCGCCTCCTCCCGCACTCCGTCATCCGATTGCACCACCGATCCGGCCGCGATGCGCGAGCAGTACCGCTCCGAGGACTTCTCCGAGCAGGACCTCGCGGCGGATCCCATGGACCAGTTCGCCCTGTGGTTCCGCCAGGTCGCGGGCGGCGGAGCCCTTCACGAACCGAACGCGATGGTGGTCTCCACGGCCGACTCCCGGGGCCGCCCGTCCTCCCGCACGGTCCTGCTGAAGCAGTACGACGAGCGGGGCTTCGTCTTCTTCACCAACTACGGCTCCCGCAAGGGCCGTGAGCTCGCGGAGAACCCGCACGTCTCACTGCTCTTCCCCTGGCACCCGCTGGCCCGGCAGGTCATCGTGACCGGCACCGCGTCGCGGGTGGGCAGGGAGGAGACGGTCGCGTACTTCCGTACCCGCCCGCACGGCTCCCAGCTGGGCGCCTGGGCCAGCGAGCAGTCCACGGTGATCGGCTCACGCGACGAGCTGACCGAGCGCTACGAGGAGCTGGCCGACCGCTACCCCGAGGGGGAGAAGGTGCCCGCGCCGCCGCACTGGGGCGGTTTCCTGGTCGTGCCGGACGCCATCGAGTTCTGGCAGGGCCGCGAGAACCGGCTGCACGACCGCCTGCGGTACGTCCGCGACAGCCCGGACGCCGAGTGGCGGGTGGAGCGCCTCTGCCCCTGACGGCCTCCCGGGCCACGGCCCCGGAAACGCAGGAACCCGCAGGCTCTGGTCCCTCCTCACGGAGGAGCCGGCCGGATCTACCGGCGAGCCTGCGGGTCGGTGACTGCTTGGGTTTCGGCAGACAGCCTGCCGAGGTGCACGGTGTGCGACGACGGGCTGTCAGCCCGCAGCCACCTCACGAATCCGATAAGACTGCACTTTTCGGATCACCTCCTTTCAGCGTGTGCCCACAGCCTAGGAACGCCCCCGCGCCCGCACAACTGAATTAACCGCACCCCGGGTGGACACCGGATTTCCGGGAAGTGGCTGTGTGGTGGCTCACGTTCGAGTTCAATGGTCTGACGTGCGGCAATGCGGAACGCGAAGCGGAACACGCCCTGCGGGAGGTACGGAGTGAGTGCTTCCAGGAGCACCGGGACCACCGACGCGATCGGCCCCGACGAGGACCCCGAGCGGGCTCCGGCGGCCATTCCCGGCTCCCGGCTCCTCGCCGCGCTGCTCGACGGCATGGACGCCGCCCTGTGCGCCTTCGACGCGCAGGGCACGATCACCCACTGGAACCGAGAGGCCGAGCGGATCCTCGGCTGGTCCGCCGCCGAGGCGGTGGGGCGTCGGGGCTTCGCCGGATGGGCCGTGCGCAGCGCGGACGCGGGGGACGTGCAGGGGCGGCTGCTGGCCGTCATGGACGCGCCGGGACGCCAGGTCCACGAGTTCGCCCTGCTGCGCAAGGACGGCGGGCGGGTCCTCGTACGGACCCAGTCGTCCGGGGTGCGGGGGGCTGACGGCAAGCCCGCCGGGGTGTACTGCGCGTTCAGCGAGGTGCACGCCCAGATCGACCTGGAGCGTTCCATCGCGCTCAGCGAGGCGCTGTTCGAGGACGCGTCCTGGGGCGTCGTCCTCGTCGATGTCGACCTGAGGCCGACCGTGGTCAACGCCTACGCGGCCAGGGCCCTGGGCGGCGGGCGTACCCGGCTGCTGGGACGCCCGCTCGGGGAGCTGGTCGTGCAGGGCGTGGAGGACCTGGAGGCGGCGCTGCAGCACGTCCTCGCCGAGGGCTCGCCGACCGCGCCGGCCGAGCTGTGGGTGACGCTGCGGACGGCGGAGGGCGACCGCAGGCGCTGCTGGCGCAGCGGGTTCCTGCGGCTGGCTTCGCCGCTGGCGGAGGAGCCGGTTCCGCTGGGCGTCGGCTGGCTGTTCCGGGACGTCACCGCGGCCAAGCTCGCCGAGCAGGACGCCGCCCGGCTCCGCTTCCGGGCGAACCAGCTGCACCGCGCCGCCCGTCAGGCGGCGGAGTGCGAGGACCCGATGGAGGCGGCCACCACCTCACTGGACTTCGCCCTGGCCGGGTTCGCCGACCATGTGGTGGTGGATCTGCTGGAGGACCTCTCGGGTGGAGAGCGGCTCGTACGGGCCGCGTCCACACCCTCCGACGCCCCGGGCCCCTGCCTGGCGGTCTCCGGCGGGCCGTTCCCCGTCCGGTACGGCACCGAGCACCCGGCGGTCCAGGCGGTGGAGCGCGCCGGGACCGTACGGGCCGCCGCACCGGCCGGGGCGGACCGGGAGTGGGCCGTGGAGCGGCAGTGGCCCGAAGGCGCGGTGCACTCCCTGTGCGCGGTGCTCCGGAGCCGGGGACGGACCCTGGGAGTGGTGACGTTCCTGCGTACGGCGAGCCGCAGCGCCTTCGAGCGGACGGACGCGGCGTACGCGGAGAGCGTGGCGAGCCGGGTCGCGTCCGCGGTCGACCTGGCGCGTCTGGCGCGTTTGGCGGCCCGCGGCGACGGGTCCTGAGCCCGGCGACGCCCTGGGCCGCCCTCTGCGGCGGTCAGTGGCGGTAGAAGATCCGGTCGCCGTACTCCCGCATCACGCGGCCGTTCCACTCGTGGCCGCCGTCGACGTTGCCGGAGCGCAGCAGCGGCGGCTCGATGCCCCGGGCGACGAGTTCCTCGGCGGCGGTGGCCATCATGGCCTGCATCAGCGCGCTGGTGACGACCGTCGACGCGGGCGCGAACGGGGCCTCCACGCCCTCCAGCGTGAGCGTGGCGTCACCGATGGCGATCTTGCTGTCCAGCACGATGTCGCAGTGGTCGCGGAGGAATCCGCCCGAGACGTGGCGTGACTTCGTGCCGGTCGTGTACGCGACCGAGGTGATTCCGACGACGGTCAGGCCGAGCGCCCGCGCGTTCTGCGCCATCTCCACGGGAAGGGCGTTGCGCCCGGACAGCGAGATGATCACCAGGAGGTCGCCGGAGCGTGCGGGGCTGGAGTCGAGCACCGCGCTCGCGAGGCCGTCCACCCGCTCCAGCGCGGAGCCGAGGGTCGCCGGCATGACGTCGACGCCCACGGTGCCGGGCACCGCCAGCAGGTTCATCAGGGCGAGCCCGCCGGCCCGGTAGACGACGTCCTGCGCGGCGAGCGAGGAGTGCCCGGCGCCGAAGGCGAAGAGCCGCCCTCCCGCCGCGACGGTGTCGGCGATGGCCGTCCCCGCGGCCGCGATCGCCGAGGACTCCTCGTCGCGCACCCGCTCCAGCAGGCCGATCGCTGCGTCGAAGAACTGACCGGCGAGCTTGCTGTCGCTCATCGAGGAGGCCTTTCCTGCGGGATGGGGGTCCGTGCGGTGCCCGTGTCGCGGATCACGTTGCGGTCTGGACCACTGGGCTGTCAATAGCGCCCCGGCCCCGTCCGCGGAGCCCGCTCCCGACGGCGGGGCACGGTTGTCGGCGCCATGCGTCAGAATTGGGGTTGGGCCATCGCACGACGACTTCATGTCACAGCATCGAGGGGCACGTATGTCCGGACTGATCGACACGACGGAGATGTATCTCCGCACCATCCTCGAGCTCGAAGAGGAAGGCGTTGTCCCCATGCGCGCCCGTATCGCCGAGAGGCTGGACCAGAGCGGGCCGACGGTCAGCCAGACGGTGGCGCGCATGGAGCGGGACGGGCTGGTCCAGGTCGCGGGTGACCGCCATCTCGAGCTGACCGAGGAAGGACGCCGCCTGGCGACCCGGGTGATGCGCAAGCACCGGCTCGCCGAGTGCCTGCTCGTCGACGTGATCGGGCTGGAGTGGGAGCAGGTGCACGCCGAGGCCTGCCGCTGGGAACACGTCATGAGCGAGGCCGTCGAGCGCCGGGTGCTGGAGCTGCTGCGGCACCCGACCGAGTCTCCCTACGGCAACCCGATCCCGGGGCTGGAGGAGCTGGGCGAGAGCGCCGAGGCCGACCCGTTCCTGGACGAGAGCATGGTGAGCCTGGCCGAGCTCGACCCGGGCGCGGAGGGCAAGACGGTGGTGGTGCGCCGGATCGGCGAGCCGATCCAGACCGACGCACAGCTGATGTACACACTCCGGCGGGCGGGCGTGCAGCCCGGCTCCGTCGTCAGCGTGACCGAGTCGGCCGGCGGTGTGCTGGTCGGTTCCAGCGGGGAGGCCGCCGAGCTGGACAGCGAGGTCGCCTCGCACGTCTTCGTCGCGAAGCGCTGATCCGCAGCGCTGGCCCGAAGCTGATCCGCAGCGCTGACCCGAAGCGCTGCCGGAGCGCTGATACGCAGCGCTGACCTGGGCCGATGCGTGCACCGGCGTCCTGCGTGCACGTGCAGGCGCCGGTGCCGACGCACGTGCGGATGTGAGCCGGTAAGCCCGCTTTCTGTTTTCCGCCCGGAATCGCAGCGGCCGGGCGAAACGCGTGCCAGGCTGTGGCCAGGCATTCGGACCTGAGGTGCCGGCAGCGTCTGCCGCGCCGTCCGGGGAGGGGGCGGGGAATGCGCCCGTCGCAGTGGCACGTGCGCCGCGAGGTGGCGTCCGGGCCTGTCTGCGTACACGTGTCCGCCGTTGCGGCTGTTCGAACCGGGGCGGCGCGCGCGAGGGCGGTTCGGCTCCCCTGCGGCACTGCGGCCGCCCGCCCCGAGGCGCTCCCGGACCGCTGTGGAGCTCACGGATCCTCGGGCTCCGAAACAGCGGAAGGCCCCGGCGCCCGAAGGCGCCGAGGCCGGTCCTCCCCTGCTCTGACCTGGAGCCCCGAGCTCTCGAGGTCAGTCCCCGCGGACCCCTGTCCCCGAGTGGTCCGCTTCCCGCAGAAGGTCTCCCCCGGGGGGCCGTCGTCAATCCTGAACCGCTGTCACTCGAACGTGGGATGTTGCGTGCCGGAAACCGATTTTCGAATAAGAGTTCGATAGTCTGGCGGCGACGCACACACGGTGGACGAGGACCTGAAGAGGGGGTGCCAGAACCTATGGTGCGGCGCATCGATGTGACCGGATCGGACGGCGTACGCCTCGCGGCCTGGGAGTTCGCCGAACCGCCCAAGGGCCGGGAGGAGTCCGGCCGGGCCCCCGGGATCTTAATGCTCCACGGGCTGATGGGCCGGTCCGCGCACTGGGCCCCCGCCGCCCGCTGGCTCTCCGAGCGCCACCGCCCCGTCGCCCTCGACCAGCGCGGCCACGGCCGCAGCGACAAGCCGGCCGACGGCCCGTACACCCGTGACGCCTATGTCGCGGACGCCGAGGCGGTGATCGAGCAGCTCGGCCTCGCCCCGGTCACGCTCATCGGACATTCCATGGGCGCGCTCACCGCCTGGCAGCTCGCGGCCAAGCGCCCCGATCTCGTCAAGGCCCTGATCATCTGCGACATGCGGGCCTCCGCCCTCGGGCCCGCCTCGCAGCGCGAATGGGAGGACTGGTTCGACGCCTGGCCGCTGCCCTTCGCGACCCTCGCCGGGGTCCGCAAGTGGTTCGGCGAGGACGACCCCTGGGTGGAGCGGCCCAACCCCTCCCGCGGTGAGTTCTTCGCCGAGGTGATGGCCGAGAGCCCTGACGGCTGGCGCCCGGTCTTCTCCCAGGAGCACATGCTGACGTCCCGGGCCACCTGGATCTACGACGCCCACTGGGAGGAGCTTGCACAGGTGCGCTGCCCCACCCTGGTCCTGCGCGGGATCGACGGAGAGCTGGGCAGGGCCGAGGCCCAGGAGATGGTCAGGGTCCTGCCGCTCGGGCAGTACGCCGAGGTGGAGGATGCCGGCCACCTCGTCCACTACGACTGCCCGGACGGCTGGCGCAGAGCGGTCGAACCGTTCCTGGAGCAGCTGGCCGAGGGCCGCCACGACGACCGGGAGGCCGCCCGTCCCTGAACAGCGGCCCCGGACCGGGCGACCCGCCCCTGACGGCTTCCCCGGGCCCACCCGCTCACCCCCGGGCCGCCCGGCCCGTCCTCGGAGCTCACCGCCCCGCCCGGGAGGCCCGCCGGCTCAGCCCTTGCTGACCGCGGCCAGGATCTCCGGGAGCCGGTCCGCCGTGCGCGGCGCGGCCAGCCGTACCCCGAGCCACCCGATGAACGCCCCGTAGACCGCACCCACCGGCAGCAGCGTCCACAGCGCGTCCTGACGGCCGGACACGTGGAGCCAGACCGTCAGCCCGATCACGGGCCCGCTGAGCAGGGCCGCCGCCACCATGCCGCCCAGGATGGAGATCCACGCGAGCCCGGCCTGCCCCGGCACGACGTTCTTGAACGCCCCGTCCTGCGGGATGGAGTACGGGAACAGCGCCGAGGCCAGGGCGCCCGTGGCGAGCATCGCACCGAGCAGGGCGAACGACAGCCCCACGACCCCCGGCAGCGCCGCCCAGTCCCCGAGCACCGCTGCGGTCACCACCGTGACGAGCACCGTGTACGGCAGGGTGATCAGAAGCAGCACGAGCGCGCGCGCCCTGAGCTCCAGGTAGGCGTCCCTCGTCGAGGAAACCGACAGCGCCACCATCCAGAACGCCGAGGTGTCCTGACCGAACTGGTTGTACATCTGCATCCCGAGCATCCCGGCCGCGAAGCAGGCGAAGTACGGGGACCCGGTGCCCTGCACCGCGTTCAGCACCGGCACGATCAGGCCGATCGCCAGCGCGGTCACCCAGGCGGCCTTCGTCTTGGGGTCCCGCACGACGTACCGCAGGCTCCGCAGCATCACCGTCCCCGTGCGCCCCTCGGGGAGCAGGGCGGAGAGCCCCGAACGCTCCGTACCGGACCGGCGGCCGGCAGGTTCGGCGGCGGCGATGGTGGAGCCGTCCGGTGCGGTCATCAGCTTCACGAGGCTCCGCTGCCAGAGCCACACCAGGCCGCCCAGGGCCAGCAGCGAGACGAGCAGCTGCCCGCAGGCGGCCCCGTACGCCCCCTCGGAGGCCGATCCCACCGCGCCGAGCGCCGACGCCGGGGGCAGCCAGCGCACCACCTCCGCGAGGGGTTCCAAGGAGGA
Source organism: Streptomyces sp. NPDC059166 (assembly GCF_042755185.1). Lineage (NCBI taxonomy): Bacteria > Bacillati > Actinomycetota > Actinomycetes > Kitasatosporales > Streptomycetaceae > Streptomyces > Streptomyces sp. NPDC059166. Next base: position 158,737 of record NZ_JBHZCI010000004.1, read on the forward strand.
CAGCCCGCCCGCCCGGCCCAGACGCTGCGCGCCGAAGTTGACGAACTGGATCCCCACCGCGATCAGCAGCCCGCTGAGCACCGCGAGGTCCCGGCCCTTGCGTGAGGTCAGCAGCCGGATGTTCGCCGTGGCCACGGAACGCGCCAGGGACACACAGACCAGCAGCGCCAACGGCGCGCCGACCACTCCGAACGCCACCGCCGCGGCCCCGTGCGCCAACGCGATCACCGAGCCGAGAGCCAGGGCGAGCGTGAAGAGCGGCCCGATGCCGATCAGCGAGGACACCAGCAGGGCCTCGATCAGAGGGCGGGGCCGCAACGGCAGCATCACCAGCCGGCTCGGGTCCAGGGTCTCGTCGCCGCTGGGGAAGAACAGCGGCATCACGGCCCATCCCAGAGCCACCACGGCCGTCAGCAGCACCACCAGAGTGGCCGCCTGGTCGTGGCCGCGGAGCGCGACCAAGCCGATCACCTGGCCCGCGGCGAGCAGCGCCGTCACCACGATCGAGGCGACATAGGCGGCCCGTCGCCCGGACGACTGCCGCAGACCGTTGCGCAGCAGAGTCAGCTTCAGCCGTACGAAGACGGGGACGAGGCCCTCACCGCGTACGGCGGGGACGGCGGATCCGGCGGGGGTGTCCAGCACCGTCATCGGGCACCGCCCAGCCAGTCCAGGGACTCGCCGGTGTCCCGTGCGCCCGCACCGACCAGTTCCAGGAAGGCGTCCTGGAGCGTGGCGGCCTCGCCGCGGACCTCCGCCAGGGTCCCCTGGGCCTTGATGCGGCCCCCCGCCATGACGGCCACCCAGTCGCAGAGCGACTCGACGAGTTCCATCACATGACTGGAGAAGATCACCGTCGCGCCGGACCGGGTGAAACGCTCCAGCACCCCGCGGATGGTCTGCGCCGACACCGGGTCGACCCCCTCGAACGGCTCGTCCAGGAAGAGCACTTCGGGATTGTGCAGCAGTGCGGACGCCAGCCCGATCTTCTTCCGCATCCCGGTCGAGTAGTCCACCACCAGCTTGTGCTGCGCGCCCGCGAGATCCAGGACGTCGAGGAGCTGGGTGGCCCGCTTGTCCACCTCCGCACCCGGCAGCCCCCGCAACCGGCCGGTGTAGGAGAGGAGTTCGCGCCCCGAGAGGCGCTCGAAGAGCCGCAGTCCCTCCGGGAGGACGCCGATCCGGGACTTCACCTCGACCGGATCCCGCCACACGTCGTGGCCGGCCACCTCGATGCGGCCCATGTCCGGCCTGAGCAGCCCGGTCACCATGGAGAGCGTGGTGGTCTTCCCGGCGCCGTTGGGGCCCACCAGTCCGACGAACCTGCCCGCCGGGAGATCCAGGTCGACCCCGCCGACCGCGATCTGCTCACCGAACCGCTTCCACAACCCCTCCACCCGCACCGCCGGACGGGCGGCCCTGGCCGCACCCGCCGAGTCGGTCCCGCCCGCACTGTCCGCCTGGTCCGGCATGGCAACTGCCTTTCGAAGTCCCCGTATGTGGGGACCACCCTACGAAAGACGGCCCCTGGCGTCGGCGGCTTCCCGGGCGCAGGCGTACGCGAGCGGGCTGATCAGCTCCTCGGCGTCCGGCAGCCACAGGTCGGCCCGCGAGGGGCGGCGGGCCCACTGCACCGCCCCCCGCCCGGCCATCCGGGTCGGCGGCGCCACCACGTAGTCGCCCTCGCCGCGGCCCACCATGCCGATCACCCGCGCGTCCCAGCCCAGCCGGCGTACGAGGTCGGGGGCCTTGGCGGCGGCTCCCGGGAGGGCGAAGAACAGCATCCGCCGGTCCGGGGTGCGGGTCACCGGGCCCAGCGTGAGCCCCATCCGCTCCATCCGCGCCAGCGCGAGGAAGCCCGCCGACTCCGGCACGTCCAGGGCGTCGAAGGTCCGGCCGGTCGGCATGAGCACCGAGGAGCCCGGCTGCCCGGCCCACATCCGGCGGGCCGCGGCGCCGCTGCCGGTCGCCTGGCCCGCCCAGTCCGCCCGGACGGGATGGGCCCCCGGGGCCGCGCAGGCGGGCACCTGGCAGGAGCACCGCTCCGTCCCGCCGACGGGCTCGAGCCAGGCGCCGGGGAACACGTCCCAGTGCCGCTCCTGCGCGTACCAGGCCGCGGCCTCGAGCAGCTGCTCGTCGCGCTGCTGGGGGACCTGTGCGGCTTCCGTCACTCCGATGGGCTGTTCCACGCCCACTCAACTACCGGCGCCACCTGGGGTTACGGGCGCGTGCGCGACCTTCCTGGCGGATCGGTTCTGCACGCGGGGCGCACAGAGGCACGGACGGGGGCGCGCATGAGCGGCCGCACCGAAGTGCGGGTAACCACCTGCAGAACTGTGCCGACACGCGGTCCCACGTACCCGATACAGATGAATATGCGCATTTCTCGTGCCGTGCCGGGCAGTGATTGCTTCACTGAAGCACCGCGGTCTCAGGGGGAGAACACATGGCAGCCAGGCCTCTCGTCGCCCGTCAGCCGAACGAACGGCTCCAGACGCTCATCCAGGAGGCCGGGTGCTCCAACGCCGGTCTCGCACGCCGGGTCAACATGGTCGGCGCGGAGCGGGGGCTGGACCTCCGCTACGACAAGACCTCGGTGGCCCGATGGCTGCGGGGGCAGCAACCCCGGGGCAGAGCAGCGGGGATCATCGCCGAGGCGATCGGGCGCAAGATCGGCCGTACGGTCACGATCGACGAGATCGGCATGGCCAACGGCAAGAGCCTGGCTTCCGGAGTGGGTCTCCAGTTCTCGCCCACGGTCCTCGGCGCCGTCGAGCAGGTCTGCGAGCTGTGGCGCAGCGACGTGGGCCGCCGCGATCTCCTGTCCGGTTCGGCGGTGGCCGCGTCCGCCCTCGTGGAGCCCAGCCGCGACTGGCTGATCACGGGCGCCGACCCGCAGGTGGCACGGACCGGCGGCAGCAGGGTGGGCATGCCGGACGTGGCGGCGGTGCGGGCGATGACGGCCGCGCTCGTCGACCTGGACCACCGATTCGGCAGCGGGCACGTGCGGCCCGTCCTGGTGCACTACCTCAACAGCGTGGTGTCAGGGCTCCTTTCGGGCTCGTACCGCGAATCGGTCGGCCGCGAGCTGTTCGGCGCGGTCGCCAGACTCACCGAACTCGCCGGGTACATGGCGGTCGACACCGGCCGGCCCGGTCTCGCCCAGCGGTACTACATCCAGGCGCTGCGCCTGGCCCAGGCCGCGGGCGACCGCGCGTACGGCGGCTATGTGCTGGCCGCCTCGATGAGTCATCTCGCCGCGCAGCTCGGCAACCCGCGTGAGATCGCCCAGCTGGCCCGGGCCGCGCAGGAGGGCGCGCGAGGGCGGGTCACCCCGAGGGCGGAGGCCATGTTCCACGCCGCCGAGGCGCGCGGCCACGCGCTGCTGGGCGACGACCGCACCTGCCGCCTGGCGGCCGGCCGGGCGCTGGCCGCGCTGGAGCAGTCCGACCCGGCCGCGGGTGACGACCCCGACTGGATCGCGCACTTCGACGCGGGCTACCTCGCCGACGAACTGGCCCACTGCCACCGCGACCTGGGGCAGGCCGAGCCCGCCGCCCGCCGCGCGAAGGAGGCCCTGGCGGCGCTCCCCGATTCCCGGACCCGGCGCCGGGGGATCGGCCTGGTGCTGCTGGCCACCGCGCAGGTGCAGCAGCGTGAGGTGGAACAGGCCTGCCACACGGGGCTGCGGGCGATGGAGCTCCTGGGGACGGTGCGTTCCAGCCGGGGTGCCGAGTATCTCGACGACCTCCGGCAGCGACTGGAGCCCTACGCGAGCGAACCGGCGGTCCGGGAGTTCGGCGCCAGGCTGGAGCTGCAGGCCGCCTGACCGGCGATTCCGCCGGACCGGCCATGTACAGCGTCGCGGGCGCCGAGGGTGTTACCACCCGTGTGAAGGGGTGGTGAGCGCCCTCGGGCGCTTGGCGCCGGGCCGAGGACACCCGGTAGCGTGAGCCGACGATTCCATAGGTTCACACGGAGGAGTCCCGGTGACGCAGAGCGGACAGGGTGACGAGCGGCAGCTTCCCGCTGTACGGCCCGCGCACGAGGGTGTCGTGCTGCCCGCGGACGGTGGTGCCCCCTGGCACCCGGGTGGGCAGGCCGGCCCGCAGCAGGACCAGGCCGTCCCCGCCGGCGGCCGGCCGTGGGGCGACTCCTGGGGGCCGGAGTCCGCGCACCGGGACGGCCCGCCCCCCGGGCACCTCCCGCCGGAGCAGCCCGAGCAGTACGGGCAGAACGCGTACCAGCAGCCGCAGCACGGGCAGTACCAGCAGCCCCCGCAGCAGCCGTACCCGCCCGCACAGGGCCAGTACCAGCAGCCGCAGGGGTACGCCCAGCCGCTGCCGCCCGAGGCCGGCGCCGCGGGGCATGCCGGGGACGCCGACGCCACGCAGTACATCGCGCCTGTGACCGGCGGTCCGCTCCCCGGGGGGCTGCCGCCCGAGCAGCCCGCGGAGTCCACGCAGTTCCTGGGACGGACCTCCGGCCCGGGACAGCCCTCCGACTCCGACGCCACGCAGTACATACCCCCGGTGCCCGGCGGAGCCCCGTACGGGATACGGCCCGGAACCCCGGGCGACCGGCAGCCGCCCGCGGAGTTCGACAGCCTCTTCCGCAGCGAGGAGCCGGCGGGCTCCACACAGCAGATGCCCGCCTTCGGCGGCGGACACCAGCAGTACGCCCAGCAGCCGCCCCAGGGCGCCCAGCCCTACCAGCCGGGTCCCCAGCAGGGCGCGCACGACGGGTACGGCGGTCACGGCGGCTACGGCGGTCAGCACCAGGACCAGGGCGACGGCGCGCCGCGCAGGCGGACGGCGCACATCAAGCTGATCGCGGGGGTCGTCGTCGGCTGCGCGGTCGTCGGGCTCGGCGCGGGGGCGCTGATGAGCGGGGGCGACGACAGTCCCTCGGACGCCAAGCAGCCGGTCGCCTCGCAGAGTTCGGCAGCGACCGAGCCGTCGGCGCAGCCCTCCGCCGACCCCGCGAAGCCGCAGGCCGAGGAGCTGGACAAGCTCCTCGCGGACAGCAACAACAGCCGCTCGGCCGTGATCAGCGCCGTGGAGAAGATCAAGGGCTGCCGGGAGCTCGACCAGGCCGCCACCGACCTGACCGGAGCGGCCACGCAGCGCCGGGGCCTGGTGACCCGTCTGGAATCCCTGAGCGTGGACCGACTGCCGTCCAGCGCGGAGCTGAAGGGCTCGCTGACGAAGGCGTGGCGGGCGTCGGCGGAGGCGGACGACCACTACGCCGCGTGGGCCCGGCAGGCGAAGAACGACAAGAAGGTCTGCAAGGGCGGCAAGGCCCGGACGACCGGGGAGACCGCCAAGGCGGGGGCGTCCAGCAGCGACGCCACGATCGCCAAGCGCGAGGCGTCCGGTCTGTGGAACGCCATCGCACGGAAGTACGGGCTGACCGAGCGGGCCCCCACACAGCTCTGAGCGGGAACACGTCTCCGGACCCGCCCGCTCCCGGGCCCGGAGGCTCCGCGACGGCCTGGAGACCACGTCACGTCCCGGGGGGCGAGGTCCCCTTCCGGGACGGGCCCGGTCGACTCGACGACGCTCGTGGCGGGTACAGCCCTCAGCGGGCGTCCAGGAGGATGTTCGTGACGTCCACGAAGTCGTCCTTCTCGGCGGTGAGCCGCCCGTTGCGGACCACCTGGAACGTCACCCGGCCGTTGACGATGCGCCCGTAGGCCGCGACGCCGACCATGTCCTTGAAGCGCCAGCGCAGGACCGGCGTCAGGCCCCCGGTGTCGACCTGGGTGCCCCGGTTGAGGTTCACGGAGATGCCGCCCGCCGTGATCTCCGGCTGGTCCAGTGCCTCGACGACCGCCTTGAGCACGGTGTAGGCGATCCACGTGGTCTGAACGCCGGTGTCCCCGGGGTCGATCCGGTTGTCCCCGAAGGCGTACTTCCGGATCACCTCGCGCATCTCGTTCCAGCGGGCATCACTCGGCTCCGGGTACCAGCCGGTGACGAGCGCCCCCTCGAAGGGGCTGTCCGCGCCGCCCGTGCGGTCGATGAGGCTCTGGCCGACACTGCCGAGCACGGAGGAGATCCGCACCCGGCTGTCCTTGGCCTCCAGCCGACGGAAGGAGTCGAAGAAGGTCTCCGTGCCCTGGCCGAGCACCGCGGTCACACAGCCGTCGTCCGCGTGCTCCAGGGCCTTGGCGGCCTCCGCGTCGTACGAGGTGGCCTCCTCGGTGGCGATGATGTCGTACGAGCGCGGGCGCTTCTCGACGCTGAGGCCCGTGTCGAGGAGCCCGGGCATAGTGTCGCCGACCAGGGTGTCGGGCCGTACCAGGGCCACCCGCTCGCACCCTGCGGCGAGTTGCCGGCCGTTGCCCGCCACGAGGGCCGGCTGACCGCCGTTGACCGGGTAGGAGAGATAGCTGGTGAACTCGTCCGCGGAGGCCCCGTACCCGCCTATGTAGGGGATGCCCGCGGCCTCCAGCGGGGCCAGGAACGCCCGGCCGTACCTGCTGTACGAACCGACGACCGCGGCCACGTCCGCCTCGACGGCACGGCGGGCGCACTTCGAGGCGCCGGAGGCGGTGTCCTGTTCGTTGCAGGTGAGCACCTTGAGCTCGTGCCCGTCGATGCCGCCCCGCTCGTTGATCCAGCGCGCGTACGTCCTCGCCATCGCCGGCATCCCGGCCATGTTCACCGCGTCGGCCGCGGTCGTGTCGGGCGCCCAGGTCATCACGGTCACGGGCTCCCTGGAGCCCCCGGAGGTCCCGGGGATCACTCCGCAGCCGGAGAGCAGCAGCGCCCCGGCCGCCGCCGTTGTGAGGATCTTGCGGGGGCTGGGAGAAGTGAGGCGTCGCCATCCGGTCATGGTCATGAACTTTTGCGCCCCACGGGTAACGCCGCAGTGTGCCTCGGTCAACGCAGGGTGACCTGGAGGTGAATTGCGGGGGGCCGCGCTGCCCGGCCGGCGGGGAACGTACGATCGGCAACCGTGCAGCAAGGTTCCGAGAACACTTCACGTCGCGGCCGTCGCTCCTCCACCATGGGCGGCATGCCGCTCAACGACATGCCGTGGTGGCGCTGGCGCAGCAACGTGCGCTCGGCGCTGCACATGCTCTCCGACCCCGTGTTCCACCGCGAGTGCTGGCTGGCCGGCCGGGAAGGGTACGGCGACGTCACCGACGCCGTGTACCGCCTGGTCGAGGACACCTGGCTCGACAACTGGTCCGCCGAGAAGTACGTGGGGACGATCTTCCGCGACTCGGCCGAGGCCGCCCTCGTGGACGTCGCCGCGCTGCGGGTGCTGCGCATCATGCACCAGATAGGCGCCGACGCCCCCGTCTCGGCCTATCTGGAGCACCCGGGCTGGCAGGAGGCCGTCCTGGCCGCCAGGGAGGCCCATGTGATGCTCGCCACCAACGACGGTGAGGACCCCGGCACCCCGCCGAAGTCCCTGGACGTGCTCCGCATCATGACCGGCTCGGCGTGACGGCCGGGCGGTGTGGCACCCTACGGGGATGACCGCGCCGCAGCCCGCCGAATCCGTATCCGCTGCCTCGGACGCCCCCGCCGAGCAGTACGTCCTCACGCTCTCCTGCCCGGACAAGCAGGGCATCGTGCACGCCGTGTCGAGCTATCTCTTCATGACCGGCTGCAACATCGAGGACAGCCAGCAGTTCGGCGACCACGACACCGGTCTCTTCTTCATGCGTGTGCACTTCTCGGCGGACGCCCCGGTCAGTGTGGACAAGCTGCGGGCCAGCTTCGCCGCGATCGGCGACTCCTTCCGGATGGAGTGGCAGATCCACCGGGCGAGCGACCGGATGCGGATCGTGCTCATGGTGAGCAAGTTCGGGCACTGCCTGAACGACCTGCTGTTCCGTTCCCGCACGGGGGCCCTGCCGGTCGAGATCGTGGCGGTCGTCTCCAACCACACGGACTTCGCCGAGCTCGTCGCCTCCTACGGCGTCCCCTTCCGGCACATCCCGGTGAACAGGGAGAACAAGCCGGAGGCGGAGGCGCAGCTGCTGGAGCTGGTGCGCGGCGAGAACGTCGAACTCGTCGTCCTGGCGCGCTACATGCAGGTGCTCTCGGACGACCTCTGCAAGCAGCTCAGCGGCCGGATCATCAACATCCACCACTCCTTCCTGCCGAGCTTCAAGGGCGCCAAGCCCTACCACCAGGCGCACGCGCGCGGTGTGAAGCTGATCGGCGCGACGGCCCACTACGTGACCGCCGACCTCGACGAGGGCCCGATCATCGAGCAGGAGGTCGAGCGCGTGGGCCACGGTGTCACGCCGGACCAGCTCGTGGCCGTGGGGCGCGACGTGGAGTGCCAGGCGCTGGCCCGGGCGGTCAAGTGGCACGCGGAGCGGCGCATCCTGCTCAACGGCCGGCGCACGGTCGTCTTCGACTGATCAGGGTTCCCGGGGCGGCGCCTGAGGGCTGTGCCGCCCCCGTCAGAGCCGGCTGAGCGAGGCAGCGGCGAACAGGACGTCCCGGATCGCCTCCCGGTCGCCCTCCTGCCCGGCCGCGGCCTCGACCGGCGGCACATGGCCCGCGACCAGACGGCAGAACTCCACCCCGTCGAGCGCGACCTGCGCGACCGTGTGGGAGGGCGAGCCGAGGGCGGCCGGTGAGTCCAGGGCGATGTACCAGTCCCCGCCGCCCCTGCCCTCGACCTCCAGGTGGAGGGAGCGGCCGGGGGAACCGGCGGAGACCAGATGGCGGGGCGGCGAGGCCAGGCCGGCCCGCCGGCGCTCCGCCAGGACACCGGGCAGCAGTCTGACCGCGAGGCCGATCATCTCGTGCAGATGGGCGGGGGCGGGCGGCGCGTAGGGGTAGTCCACCGCGTCGGCGATGTCGTCGCCGTGCACCCAGCACTCGAAGGCCCGCTCCAGCAGCGCGTCCTGCAGGGGCAGCGCGAAACCCCCGTACGGCACGGAGAGCTCGGCCACACCGCGGCCCGCGAAGGACACCGTGCGGATCAGGGCGTGGTTCTGGTCACGCCAGGGCTCACGTACGGCCCGGGTGGGCGGGCGCCGGGCCCCGGACCAGTACGACTCGGTGCGCTCGGTGGGGGCCAGCGGCCTGTCACCCTGCCCCAGCGGGTCGTCCAGGCCGAGTGCCCGGGACACCAGGCCGTCGACGGCCATCAGATGCCCGATCACCCCGGCGACCGTCGTCTTCCGGTTCACCTGCTCATCGCCCTCGAACCACTTCAGGCGGACCGGCGCGTGCCACTCCGAGTCGCCGATGTCCCGCAGCAGCGCGTCGAGGCGCGCGGTCTCGGCGTCGTAGGGGGCGGCCCAGCCGGGGACGGGGATGCGCGCCGGACGACGGCCCAGGCAGTTCTCCAGCACGCGCGACCGGAGCAGCGGGTCCAGGTCCAGGGTGCCGTCCGAGTGCAGCAGCCCCACGGCGTCGCGGAGGCGCAGCGCCTCGTCGGCGCAGGGTGCGCACGCGGTGAGGTGGTCCTCGACGGCCGCCGTCTCCTCGGGCGAGCAGGCGGCCAGGGCCCAGGCGCCGAGGAGCGACTGGAGCACATCGTGGGGGAGAGGCGGGCCGGACACAGGCTCCTGGGGCTTCGGCGGCATGAGGGGTTCCGGGGAGCCGGACGGCCCGGTGATCTCGGGAGGTCCGGCCGGGGGCAGGCTCTCGCGGTCGTCCGGGGCCGCGCGCGGCCCCGGTATACGCCGCCCCACCGGCCGCTCCTCCTCGCGGCCGTCGCCGCCGTGGTCCCCGCTCACGGTGTGGGCCCGTATCCGGGAGCCGTGCGGTCCGCCGGCGACCGGGTGGCCGCGGTGGAGAGCAGCTGGAGTCCCAGTCGCAGCCGGCGCCGGGCCTCGTCCCCCGTGACGCCGAGGTCGGCCGCGGTCTGCCGGTAGTCCCGGCGCTGTGCGTACGCCAGCTCCAGGGCGGCGCGCAGCGGCGCGGGCATGGAGGCGACGATGTAGTCGGCCCGGGCGGCCGAGGTGGCCCTGCGGACCCGGTGCTCGAGTTCCTCGGGGTCCTGTCCGCCGTCCGCGCCCGTCGCCCGCAGCCGCTGCACGGCGTGGCGGTGGGTGAGCCGGGCCATCCAGGACCGCATCGAGCCGAGCTTCGGGTCGTAGGCGTCGGGGTTCTCCCAGACGTAGCCGAAGACCTCGCGGGTGACCTGGTCCGCGGCCTCCTCGTCGTCGAGCATGCGGTGGGCCTGGCTGTGCACGAGGGCGGCGAAGCGGTCGTAGAGCTCGCCGAGGGCCGCCGCCTCGCCGCGGGCCAGCCGCTGCTGCATGCGGCGGTCCCAGCGCGGTGGTGCGTCCTTCACCATCCAGCCCCCAGCCCTGTGCCTCTCGTCACGTCGAATGTAGTCGGCGCGATCGTCGGGGTACGTATGTTTCCGGCAAGTACGTCCCTCAAGTGGCGCCGAATGATAGGGAACACATCCCCCCTTGCCTTTTCCTGATCGGGTAAACGATCCTGAACTGATCATTTCTGCAAGGAAGCTGTGCCAGGTCGGTGAGCGGAAGGGCGTTTCGCGGGCGGGTACGCGGGCAGCCGCGAGGAGGAACGGAAACTTCCGGATCCTTCGGAAGCCCCGGAACGAGAGGCCGAGTCGCGTGACGCTGAAGGTGGACGAGACGGAGCAGGACGAGTGGACCGTGCTGCGGATCCACGGCGAACTCGATCTCGTGAGCTCGCCCGTCGTGCGCCAGTCCGTCCACGAGGCGGTGGCCGCGGGCCGGCACGACGTGGTCCTCGACCTCTCGGGCGTCCTCTTCTGCGACTCCAGCGGCGTCGGCGTGCTGATCGCCTCCCGGCGCCTGATGAAGTCCTGCGGAGGCCGGCTCAGGCTGATCCTCCCCGCGCGCGGAGCCGTCGACGGCTCGCACGTCAACAAGGTGCTCGGCGCGCTCGGGGTGCGCCGTCTCTTCGACGTCTACCCCGACGCCGACGCGGCCACCGACGAGGAATCCCGGCCGCTCACGGCGTGACACGCCGGTCCGGGGCGAGGTTGTCACCGTCCTGAAGGACGTTGGTGACACGTGGCGCCGCCCGGCGACGTACGCTCCCCGCATGGACAGCGCAGAGTACGAGCGCAAGATCGCGCACCGCTTCGCCGCCTTCGACCAGGACGGCAACGGCTACATCGATCGCGCCGATTTCAACGCCGCCGCGGCACGCCTGCTCGCCGAGTTCGGTACGACGGCCCGCTGCGACCGGGGACAGTCCCTCTACTCGGGCGCCGAGGCCTTCTGGCAGGGCATGGCGGGCATCGCGGACGTGGACGGCGACCAGCGGGTCAACCGTTCGGAGTTCGTCGGAGGCGCGGTGAAGCGGCTGCGGGACAGCCCCGAGCGCTTCGCCGAGATCGCCCGCCCCTTCCTGCGGTCGGCTCTCGCGGTCGCCGCCGGGACGGACCTCGAAGGCGCCTCGCCCGTCTCGGCTCCCGTCGCCGAGGTCGAGCGCGCCCTGCGGGTGCTGGGTGCCGCGGAGGACGTCGCGGGCATCGCGGCCCGGAGCCTCGACACCGACCAGGACGGCCGGATCGGCGAGGCGGAGGCGGTCGCCGCCTTCTCCGCCTACTTCACCGTGATCGCCCCCGACGCGTAACAGTCGTGATCCGATCCGTCGTCCGGCCGGGGCATCGGGCGCGCCCGGGCCGCCCGGCGGCGGCGGACGCCGGATCGGGCGCGTCAACACGCCCAACAGATTGAGCAGTTCGTGCCCTTCCGGAGCCCGTCCGGCGCAGCCGCCCGGCCGGGCTCCGGAAGGCCCCCGGCGCAGTCGTGGCTGACCGGAGGCGTACGGAGCGTGGTCCGCGGGTGACGCAGAGCGCCCGCGGGGGCGCCGGAACCGGCCGGTGGTCCGTCACCGGGCGGAGTCGGGGGCCCGCGCTCGGGTACGCTCCCTGAGATGCGAGTGGTACTGGAACCGAAGGATCCGGGCGCGCCCTACGCGGCCGCCCCGGGCGGTGCGCGGTGCCCTGCTCGCACCCCACGGAGCTGCGGCCGGACCGCCGGGGGCCCGCCCCGGGCGGCGCACGCACGCTTCTGTTCGACTCATCGCAGCACGCGTCGCACAGTATGGACCACGCGTACTCCTTCGCGCTGGAATATGCCCGAAGCGCTTGTTGCGGTGACTGTACGTCAACCATGCTGTCTCGCAGGGGAGTCACGTTCCGTGACCCTGAGGAGGCGCGAGGCGATGTGTCCGCCGGTTCGGATGGTGTGAGCGGTGCAGGTGCTTCAGGTTCAGCTTGAGGTCGGGCCGGATCCCGCGGAGGTGGGACGGGCCCGCAGATGGGCGCGGTCGCGCCTGATCGGATCCGGGATGGAGGACGACGAGCCGATCGCGGAGACGCTCATCCTGCTGATCTCGGAGCTCGTCACCAACGCGGTGGTCCACACGGGCTGTCCGGCCGTTCTGCGGATGCTCTTCGGATCCGCGAACCCGACGGGTTCGGCCGGCACGGTCCGCGTCGAGGTCGCGGACGCCAGCTGCCGCCCGCCCCAGCCCCGCCACGCCGCGGGCGAGGACACCGGGGGCCGTGGCCTGGAGCTGGTGGACGGCCTGGCCGACCGCTGGGGCTGGCAGCCCGAGGGTGCGGGGAAGCGGATCTGGTGCGAGGTCGACCGTCAGGGCCCGGTGATGGTCCCGGTGATCCAGGAGCAGCCGGGCGACCGCGCCTGCCTCTGAGCGGGCCGGCGGTTCAGCGCCCGGGGACCGCCGCACGGAACGTCCGCCGGTAGGCCGTGGGAGAGACCCCCAGCGCGGCCTGCAGGTGCTCCCGCAGGGAGGTGGCCGTCCCGAATCCGGCGTCCCGTGCCACCCGGTCCATCGGCAGGTCCGTCGACTCGAGCAGCTGCCGCGCCCGTTCCACCCTCTGCTGGGTGATCCACTGCCCCGGGCTCATCCCGACCTCCTCCCGGAACCGGCGCGTGAAGGTGCGTACGCTCATCGACTCCTCGCGGGCCATGTCGCGCAGCAGTATGGGCTGCTCCAGCCGCCCCAGCGCCCAGGCGCGCGCGCCCGTCGTCGTCGCGACCCCCGCCTCGGGAAGCGGACGCCGGACGAACTGCGCCTGTCCGCCCTCCCGGTGCGGGGACACGACGGTGCGACGGGCGACGTCGTTGGCGACGGCGCTGCCGTGGTCCCGGCGCACGATGTGGAGGCAGAGGTCGATGCCCGCGGCCACGCCCGCGGAGGTGAGTACGTCCCCGTCGTCGACGAACAGGACGTCGGGGTCGACGCGTACGCGCGGGAACAGCCGCTGGAAGTGGTCCGCCGAGGACCAGTGGGTGGTCGCCGGGCGCCCGTCGAGAAAACCGGCCGCGGCGAGGACGTAGCTCCCGGTGCAGATGGACACCAGGCGGGTGCCGGGTCTGATGTGCCCCAGCGCGGCCGCCAGTTCCTCGGTGAGCCGGCCCTCCTCGTGGACGGGACCCAGCTCGTACGAGGCCGGGACCACCACGGTGTCCGCCGTGGCGAGGGCCTCGGGCCCCCGCTCCACCATGATGCTGAAGTCGGCGTCCGTGAGGACCGGGCCGGGCGGACGGACGGAGCACGTCACGACGTCGTACAGCTTCTCCCCCCTGTTCATCGGCTCGCCGCTCAGGGAGCGGCCGAATATCCGCTGGGGGATGCCCAGTTCGAAGGGCAGGACTCCGTCGAGTGCGAGAACGACGACACGATGGCGCATCTGGATCCCTGCTCCCCGGGTTGGGTGCGATCGGCGGCGGACTGATAAACGTACCGGCCATGAGGAAGAAGCCGCCGATAGACGCCGTCGTTCCCCCCGCCGAAGCCGTCCGCCCGGCCGTCGGAGCTGTCCGCCCGGCCGCCGGAGCCGTCCGGATCGCCGCCGGGGCGGCGGCGATCGCGACCGTGGCCGCGGGGCTAGGTGTCCGTGCGGTGGCGGACGGGGACCTGGCCAAGTACGCGGGCGATGCCCTCTACACCGTCCTGGTGCACGCCCTCGTCGTCGTCCTCGCGCCCCGGCTGCGGCCCGGGACGGCCGCGGGGACCGCGCTGGCGGTGAGCTGGGCCGTGGAGCTGGCCCAGCTCACCGGCGTACCCGGGGAGCTCGCCCGTGCGAGCACGGCGGCGCGGCTGGTGCTCGGCTCCACGTTCAACGCGCCCGACCTGCTCTGGTACGCGGTGGGAGCGGCGGCTGCCTGGGCGCTGCACGCCGCCGCACGCCGGTTCCGGGGAAGGGTGTGGCCCGATCCCTGCGAAGGGTGACCTCCCGGCCACTCGTGCCGGGAGGGCCTGTGACCGGATGCTGGGCGACATGACCCGGACAATCGCCACGGTGGCGGAGGACGTCGCCCCCGGCCGCCCTCGCCGTCCCCTCGTGCACCGCGCCTGGATCGTCGCAGCCGTCACCTTCGTGACGATCATCGGCGGCGCCGCCTTCAACTCCCTTCCCGGCCTCCTCATCGACCCCCTCCACACGGAGTTCGGCTGGTCGCGCGGGGAGATCGGCCTGGCCGTCTCCATCGACATGGCGCTCTACGGGCTGACCGCGCCGTTCGCGGCCGCGCTCATGGACCGGTTCGGAATCCGGCGGGTGGTGGTCGTCGCGCTCAGCGCGGTCGCCGCCGGGGCGCTGGCGAGCGTCTGGATGACGGCGTCCTGGCAGCTGATGCTCTACTGGGGCCTGCTCGTCGGGCTCGGCACCGGATCGATGGCGATGGCCTTCTCGGCCACCGTCACCAACCGCTGGTTCACCGCCCGGCGCGGTCTGGTCACCGGGGTCCTCACCGCGGCCGGCGCCTCCGGTCAGCTCGTCTTCCTCCCGCTGTGCGCCTGGATCGTGGATCGCCACGGCTGGCGCCCCGCGTCCGTGACGGTCGCGCTCGCCGCCCTCGCCGTCGTCCCGCTGGTCTGGTTCCTGATGCGCGACCACCCGGCCGACGTGGGCCTCGCCCCGTACGGCGGGACGTACACCGAGAAGCCGGCGCCCGCGAGGGGCGCCGCGGCCCGCACCGTCCGCGTCCTGTTCGAGGCGGCCCGCACGGGCCCCTTCTGGCTGCTGGCCGGCTCGTTCGCGATCTGCGGGGCCTCCACCAACGGACTGATCCGCACCCATTTCGTGCCCTCGGCCCACGACCACGGGATGGCGATCACCGCGGCCGCCTCCCTGCTGGCCGTGATCGGCGTCTTCGACATCATCGGCACCGTGTTCAGCGGCTGGCTCACCGACCGGTACGACGCCCGCAGGCTGCTGGCCGTCTACTACGGGCTGCGCGGGGTGTCGCTGCTCTTCCTGCCGATGCTGATGGCGCCGGCCGTGCACCCGCCGATGGTCCTGTTCATCGTCTTCTACGGCCTCGACTGGGTCGCCACGGTGCCCCCGACGCTGGCCCTGTGCCGGGAGCGGTACGGCGAGGACAGTGCGATCGTCTTCGGCTGGGTCCTCGCCTCGCACCAGGTGGGGGCGGCCCTGGTGGCCTTCCTCGGCGGAGTCGCCCGTGACGTCTTCGGTTCGTACGACGTGGTCTGGTACGCCTCGGGCGCCCTGTGCGCCATGGCCGCGCTCATGGTGCTGGCCGTGCGGCGGATCCGGACGGGGCAGGCGGTGCCGGCAGGGGCGGGCTGAGCCCGCGCCGGGACCGTGCGCGCGGAGCCGTTCCGGGCACCGGCGCCGGAGCTCTCAGCCCCCGGCCACCTTCCCCGCGATCCGCCGAGCGTCCAGGGCGATCTCGCGGAGCATGCCGCTGATCGGGTTGGTGAACCCCGTGAAGTACAGGCCCGGGGCGCCGTCCGGGGTGCGGGCGCCGTGCGCCACCGGGCGCCCCCGCCCGTCCAGCACCCCGAGATGACCGACCAGGCCCTCCAGGGCGCGCTCGTAGCCCGTCGCCGCGATCACCGCGTCCGGGGTGATCCGGGTGCCGTCGGTGAGCACCACGGCGTCCCTGTCGAAGGACGCGACCGCGGCCACCGGAACCACCCGCCCGCGCCTGACCGCGTCGATCAGTCCGACGTCCTGGACCGGGATCGCACCCTCCCTGACCCGGGAGTACAGCCCGGTCTCCGGGCGGGGCAGGCCGTGTTCCGCCAGGTCGGGGACGGAGATCCGGCACATCAGGCGCGCCGCCCGGTCGACGAGCCGGACGGGCAGCCTGCGGACCAGGACCGCGGTCGCCTGGGCGGGCCAGCCGGCGGTTGAGCGGCGCACGATGTGCGGGACGGTGCGGACCGCGATCCGCACCCGGGACGCTCCGCCCTCGGCGAGGTCGACGGCGATCTCCGCCCCGGTGTTGCCGACGCCGACGACCAGTACGTCCTTACCCGCGTAGGGGGCCGGGTTCCGGTACCGGGAGGCATGCGTCAGCTCGCCCGTGAAGTCCTCGCGGCCGGGCAGGGCGGGCAGCCGCGGGGTGTGGTTGAAGCCGGTGGCCACCACGACCGCGCGCCCCGTGAGCACCCGGCCGCCGGTCGCGCTCAGCTGCCAGCCGGTACCGTCCGCGGTCCGGTCGACACGGGACACCTCGACACCCGTCACCACTTCCAGCTCGTGGTGCTCGGCGTACTTCTCCAGGTAGCGGACCATGTCGTCCCGGGACACCCAGCGCCCGAACCGGCGGGGCATCGCCAGCCCCGGCAGCGCCGACCAGCGCCGGATGGTGTGCAGGTGCAGCCGGTCGTAGTGGCCACGCCACGAGGACCCCACCTGTCCGGACCGTTCCAGGACCACCGCCCGCACGCCCCGCTCCCGCAGGGCCGCGGCGGCGGCGAGACCGCCTGGGCCGCCGCCGATCACGTAGACCGGGCGGCCGTCGGTGCGGTCGACGGCGGAACGGGCGGACTCATCGGTGCGGGCGGTGCGTTCGGGCATGCTTCGGAGCGTAATAGGACATGAACATGATGGGTTCCGGTACGGACGGGAATCGGTTGCGAAATGATCACGGGCCGGCGGTTCGCCCGCCGGGGCCGCGCCCGGAGCGGTCGCGGCTGCGTCAGGGCCCCGTACGCAGGCCCGGGGCCGCCCAGACCGGGAACCAGCGGGACAGGTCCTCCTCCACCCGGAGGTCGTCGCCGAGCACCGCCCGCACCTGGAGCTCCAGTTGGCTGTCGCGCCTCTCCCCGCCGCCCGGAGCCGGGGCGAACGGGTAGAAGGTGCCCCGCTTGTAGAGGTAGACCAGGGCCAGCGGCCGTCCCTCCGCGTCCCGGAACCCGATCAGCGAGCAGAGCAGGTGCGGCCCGAAACCGCCGTCCCGCAGCAGGGTGTTCACCGCGTGCAGGTCGTTCACCAGGGCGGCCGCACCCTCCGTGCCGGGCTCCTGGCGGGAGAGCAGCCAGGTGTAGCCGTAGTCGTCCCGGCTGAACTCGACGGGGACACCGCCCCGTCCGGTGTCGGCGTCGAGCAACTCCCGTACGTCCTCACGGATACGCGCGAAGGCGGAGCCCTCGACCCCCGCGAAGCAGACCGATCCGAGCCCGGTCGGCGAGAAGCCGGTCGCGGCCTCCAGGGTGAGGGAGGCGGACGGTACGGCGAAGAGCTGGTCCAGATCGGGCCGGACCGGTCTGCCGCGCCCCAGGATGCTGTCGAGCAGGCCCACGGTGACTCCTCACGGGCGGGACAGACCGGCCGAGATGCGGGCCAGTTGGTCCAGACGCTGTTCGAGGGTGGGGTGGGAGGAGAGCAGCCGGCCGAGGCTCTCCCTGGAGGAGAAGGCGGGCACGAAGTAGAAGGCGTTGTACGGCTCCGCCTTCCGCAGGTCCTCCGTGGGGATCCGGGCCATCTGCCCGCTGACCTTGGTCAGGGCGGAGGCGAGTGCCGAGGGCCGGCCGGTGAGCAGCGCCGCGGTGCGGTCGGCGGAGAGCTCGCGGTAGCGGGAGAGCAGCCGGGTCAGCAGGAAACTCACGGCGTACACTACCGCGCTGACCAGCGGGATCAGCATGATGATCACGCCCGCCGGGTCGTTGCCCCGGCTGCCGCGGGCGAAGCCGCCCCACAGGGCGACCCTGGTCACCACGCCCGCCAGGACCCCGAGGAACGACGCGATGGTCATCACGGCCACGTCCCGGTGTGCGACGTGGGACATCTCGTGCGCCAGGACCCCTTCGAGCTCCTCGGGTTCCAGTCTTCGCAGCAGTCCGGTCGTGGCGCAGACCAGGGCGGTCCTCTCGCTGCGCCCGGTGGCGAAGGCGTTCGGGACGTCGCTCCTGGCGATCGCGACCCGGGGCTTGGGCATGTCGGCCAGCGCGCAGATCCGGTCGACCGCGCCGTGCAGCTCAGGTGCCTCCTCCGGGGTGACCTCGCGCGCGCCCATGCCGTACGCGGCGATGCGGTCGCTGAACCAGAACTGGGCGACGAACATGCCGCCGGTGGCGATCAGGATGACGGGCCAGGCGCCGCGCAGTGCGGCCAACAGCACGCCCACCAGGACGACGTAGAGCAGCCCGATGAAGAACATGGTGCTCACCATGCGGGCGGTCAGGCCGCGGTCCGGGGCGTAGCGGGAACGGACTCGTGCCATGGGTGCCTCCAGCGGCTCACCTGACTCCCATAGTGCTCCTCCTCGGTAGATTCCGGATAAAGCGCTACGAGGTGGGGTGCGCGCTCCGCGGATGCCGGACGATCGGTGCGCGGTCCGCGGCGCGGTGCCGTCAGGGCCAGAGCAGCTCCCGGACCCAGCCGTCGCCGTCCCGGCGGTAGCGCAGCCGCACGTGGCGCCGCCGGGCGTCGCCCTGGAAGAACTCCACCTCCAGGGGGTCGACCGCGTAGCGGGTCCAGGTCGCGGCCTCGGCGTCCGGTTCGTCCCGCGCGCGCTCCCAGGCGGCCTCCGAGGCCCGCGCGAGGTCCTCGACCGAGGGCAGTGCCTCGCTCTGGGACCCGGTCAGGGCGGCTGCCAGCGCCCCCGTGGACCTTGCCCGCAGATCGGCACGGCTCTCCGCCCGGGCCGCGGGTGTGACGCTGCCGCGCACCCGGACCTGGCGGCCCTGCACGGGCCAGTAGAAGCCGAGCGCCGCGTACGGCCGGGCGGCGAGCTGGCGGCCCTTGGCGCTGGTGGCGTGCGTGGCGAAGTGCCAGCCCCGCTCGTCGGCGTCGTGCAGCATCAGGGTGCGCACGTCGGGACGGCCGTCGGCGTCCGCGGTCGCCAGGGTCATGGTGTGGGGCTCGGTCTGCCCGGCCGCCACCGCCTCGGCGAACCAGGCGTGGAAGAGCGGCAGGGGTGCCGGGGGAGCCGCCGACGGGTCGAAGGACGGAAGTGGGGCCTCCCACACGCGTTGCGCGTGGAGCAGTTCACGGAATTCCTGCTGTGCGTCGCTCATGGGTCCATTCCACCGCGTGGCGCGCCGGTGCGGAAACGCCGACGGCGGACCACCGGGGTGGTCCGCCGTGACGCGACAGGACGGGGAGCCGCGAGGGGGCGCGGTACCCGTGTATGCGGGGGTGGCAGCGCTGCCGGCGCCTACCTGGCCGGCTTCTTCCCGGTGATGCCGAGGTGGACCAGCAGGGCCAGGTTGGGGCGGAGTTCGGCCTGCTTGACCCCCCAGGTGGTGAAGCCCTTCTGGTGGGACGCGACCCCCGCCAGCATGACGACGAGGGAGCCGGCCACCGCGGCGGGGCTGACGTCCTTGTCGACCTTGCCCTTGGACTGGAGTTCCTTGACGGCGTCCGTCAGGGAGCCGGTGACCGAGTTGAGGACCTTCATGCGGATCTTGTAGAAGCGCTTGTCGCCCTCCGCGGCACCGAGGTCCACCACGCGGAGGATCGCGTCATGGCGCCGCCAGAAGTCGAGGAAACCTTCGACGAGTTCCTCGGAGGCCTGCCGGCCGGCCTTGCCGACCCAGGTGCGTCCGCCGACCAGTTCGGTCAGTCCGGCACCTTCCTTGGCCATTTCCTCGGCGAGTTCGAGAACGGCGCCCTCGACGTCGGGGAAATACTGGTAGAAAGTCGCGGGTGAAGTCCCCGCCTTCCGGGCGACGTCGATGACTTTGACGTCCCGGTACGGCGAGGAGCTGAGCATCTCGCTGAGGCAGTCGAGCAGCTTCTGCCGCGTCGCCTGACCTCGCCGACCAGCCACGCGGCCGTCGACGGTGCGTACTTGTCCTGTCATGCCCGTCAGCTTACCGAGGGGTGAACCGAGCGCGATTCGGCCGAGTGCAAATGGGGAACGGGCCAGTGCGGACAGGGTGTAGGGCGCAATTCCCGATGAAGTCGGGGTCATATTCCCGGCGGGCGTGAGGGTTTATGGAATTGCGCTTCCCATGGGGCCGGGTGCGAGCCGGTGGGATGGTGCTATCAACAGGCTGTGGATAACTTCGGTGGACAACGTGTGTCCACCGGTGGTGCCCGATCTTCACGATTCGGTCAAAGGTTCTAATTCGGCTCTCTCGGGGCGCGCCCGGGGTGGCGTGACGTTACGTTGAGTGTGACGGGTGTCACCCCGTCCGTTCCGGGTTGCTCCCGGCGACGCTCCCGCCGACACGGAAGGACCCCGGATCATGGCCGTATTCGCGCAGTCCGAGCCGTGCTGGGTGGATGTGCAGCTCTCCGACCTGGAGGCCGGCAAGCGCTTCTACGGCGGGCTCTTCGGCTGGACGTTCCACGCGGGTGACGGCATGCCCTTCGCCGACGCGTACAGCGACGGCGAGCTGGTCGCCGCACTCGCCGCCAAGCGGGACGGCCGTATGCCCACGACCTGGGGCGTCTACTTCTCCACGGAGGACATCCGGGCCACCGTTGCCCTGGTCCGCAGGGCCGGGGGGCAGGTGATCACCGACCCGGTCAGGGCCGGAGCCGCCGGGGTGACCGCCCAGGCCGCGGATCCCGGCGGTGCGGTGTTCGGCCTCTGGCAGACGGGGGAGCGCGCCGGTTTCGAGAAGCGGAACGCCCCCGGCTCCTTCTGCTGGACCGAGGTCCACACCCGTGCCCCGGAGCGGGTGGACGCCTTCTACGAGGAGGTCCTCCACTTCCGGGGGACCGACATCCGGATCCCGGACGCGACCGGAGCGCGGGAACCGTTCCGGATGTGGTCACCGGCAGGCACGGAACCGGGCGAGGACACCGCCGTCGGCGGCCGCGCGGTGATCGCCGGGACCCGCCCGGAGATGCTGCCCAGCCACTTCCTCACCTACTTCGCCGTCGCCGACTGCGACCGCGCCGCCGAGACCGCCGTCCGTCTGGGCGGCCGGGTCACGGACCCGCCCGAGACCACCCCGTACGGGCGGATCGCGGGTCTGCAGGACGATCAGGGTGCCGCCTTCGCCGTGCTCCAGCCGGCCGAACCGACGCCCTGACGGCTTCACCCGGTGTCCTGAAACGGCTGGAGTGCCACAAGACACCCCGATCCGCCCCCGGGTTCGCAACCAGGCGTCGAGCCAGGAAGAATCAGGGTGCGCACCGCCAAGTGGTGCCCACTGGTGAGACGCTGCACAGGGCGGGATTTCGCGGGCTTCTGTTCCTGAGGCCCGTACGGGGAGGTGGCAGGCAAGTGGAGCAGCTGACGCAGCATGACCCGAGGCGGATCGGCCCGTTCGAGGTGCTGGGACGGCTCGGGGCCGGCGGCATGGGGCTGGTCTATCTGGCGAGGTCGGCGTCGGGCCGGCGAGTGGCGATCAAGACGGTCCGCACGGAACTGGCCGAGGACCAGCTGTTCCGGGTCCGTTTCACGCGTGAGGTCGAGGCCGCCCGCGCGGTCAGCGGCTTCTACACCGCCGCCGTGGTCGACGCCGACCCCAGGGCGGCCGTGCCCTGGCTGGCCACCGCCTACGTCCCCGCCCCCTCGCTCGAGGAGATAGTGAACGAGTGCGGGCCGCTGCCGACGCAGGCCGTGCGCTGGCTGGCCGCGGGGATCGCCGAGGCCCTGCAGTCGATCCACGGGGCGGGCCTGGTCCACCGCGACCTGAAGCCGTCCAACGTCCTCGTCGTCGAGGACGGCCCACGCGTCATCGACTTCGGCATCGCCTCAGGCGTCTCCAACACCCGGCTCACCATGACGAACGTGGCCGTGGGCACACCGGCGTACATGTCCCCGGAGCAGGCACGCGACTCGCGCAGCGTGACCGGCGCCAGCGACATCTTCTCGCTCGGCTCGACGCTCGTCTTCGCCGCCACCGGCCACGCGCCGTACCACGGGGCGAATCCGGTCGAGACCGTCTTCATGCTGCTGCGGGAGAGCCCCGACACCGCGGGGCTGCCCGACGACCTGCGTCCCCTCATCGAGTCCTGCATGCAGATGGACCCGACGCGGCGGCCCAGCCCGGCGGACCTGCAGTCCCAGCTCGCCCCGCACCTGTTCGGGTCCGGGAACGACGACAGCGGCACCGCCTCGGCCTGGCTGCCCGGCGTCGCCACCGCCCTGATCGAGCGGTTCCGCGGCCGCGGCCGTGCCGTCACCGCCGCGCCCGCGCCCGCCGTCGTGCCCCCGCGCCCGCAGCAGCCCCCGCCCGGAGCCGCGGCGGACACGGCCTGGCAGGGCGGGGACCCGCAGACCGCTCCTGCCCCGGTGCCCGTGCCCGACGGGGGACCGGTGCGGCTTCCCGGGGCGAAGGTGCCGATCGGGCCCGGGCCGCGTCCCGCGGAGGTACGCGGGCCCGCCGCCGCGCACGCCGATCCGGCGACCGGCTGGGTACGCGCACCGGGCGGCGCCGTGACGCCCGGCGCCCCGGTTCCCGCCCCCGCGCAGGCCCCCGACAGCGCGCCCGCCGCACCGGAGCGCTGGCGGCCCTGGCGCTTCCGCATGTCCAACGACGTGTGGGGCACCCCCGTGGTGGTGGGCGACCTGCTCTACGTGACCTCCTTCGAGGTCCACGCACTCGACGTCGGCAACGGGCGCCGTCAGTTCAAGACCCGTGACGTGGCCTGGTCGATGGCCGTCGACGGCGGCCGCATCCACGCCTCCGACGGACCCTCGCTCTACGCGCTGGACGCGACGAGCGGCGCCGAGCGGTGGCGGCTGGCCACCGACGCCTGGGTGTACGCGCTCAAGGCGGACCGGGGCACCGTCCTGACCGCGACCCGCGGCGGCGGCGTCCAGGCATGGGAGGCGTCCACGGGCGAGAAGCTGTGGGAGACCTCCGGCGCGCAGACCGACTTCGAGACGGCCGAGGCCGGCCCCACCCTGCACGACGGCACGGTCTACCTCTGGCAGGACGCCCGGCTGCGCGCCGTGGACGCCCGCACCGGCGCGGAGCGGTGGTCGTACCCCGTCGGTGACGCCGCTTCGTGCGGCGGGGTACCGGTGCGTGTGACGCCCGCGCCCGACGGCTTCGTGTACGTCGCCGCGGGTACGAGGGTGCTGGCCGTGGACACGGCGTCGGGGCGGGTCCGCTGGCACTTCGAGGCACCGGCCGTCTTCCTCTCGCCGCCCGCCTTCGCGCCGGGTCCCGCGGTGACGGGCGGCGGCGTCTACCTCGCCGACTACCTGGGCACCGTGTACGCGCTCGACGCCTCGACCGGCAAGGACCGCTGGCGGATCGCGACGGAGGCAAGGCAGTCCGTCGAACCCGCCCTGGTAACGGCGGGCAACGTGCACGTCGGCAGCGGCAGCGCGCTCTACACCCTGGATGCCGTGACCGGGACGCCCAAGTGGCGGTTCGCGGCGGGCGGGGAGGTGGTCGGCGCACCGGTGGTCGCGGACGGACGGGTTCACTTCGGCTCGGCGGACCACGTGCTCTACACCCTGGACGCGGCCGGCGGTCAGCTCCGCTGGAAGCTGGCCACGGGCGGCGAGATCACGGGCTCCCCGGTGGCGCAGGGCGGGGTCGTGTACGCGTGCAGCAAGGACCGCTGCGTGTACGCCCTCGACGCGCTGAAGGGCACGGGGACGGGCAACAGGGCCCGCGCCTGACCGGGGCGCCCGGATGCCTCACGGGTGCGGCGGCCGGTACCGGCCGTCGCCCTCGGGGGGAGGCCCCTCCCCCTGGACCGGGTACTCGGCGGTGTCCTCGTCGCCGGACGTCGCCCGGTGCCGGCCCGGGCCGGTGTACGGATCCGCCTCGGGCTCCGGACCCTGGGACGTGTACACGGCGGGGCCCGGCTCCTGCGTCGGGGGCCAGGTGTCCGGGCGGTCGCCCGGCGGGACGGGATACGGCTCCGGGGCGTTCCGGCCGGGCCGCGCGCCCCGTCGCCGTCCGGACATCAGCAGCGAGCCCAGCAGGATGAGGACGCCGCCCGCCAGCGCCTGCGCCACACCCCAGCCGAGTCCGGACCCGTCGCCGTCGAGGGTCAGTCCGCTCTCCGCCTGGCCGATCCGCACCATCCAGAACACGGTGAAGCCGAGGACGACCAGACCGGCGAGGGCGACCGCCGAACGCGAGCGGAGCACCACCCCCACCAGGGTCAGCAGCGCGGCGAAGAGGAACGGAAGCAGGATCGAGGACATCACCGACGAGGAGACCGTGGTGATGCCGCCGAACAGGTCCTCGATGCGGTAGTCCCGCCCCAGGCGGGTGTCGTACCAACGGCGGAACGGGCTCTGCACGGCCGCCGCCGCTCCCACGAGGGCGACGACGGCGCCGAGGACATTGCGGATCATCGACAGCCTCCCGGGCCAGGGCGCACGCGGCTGTGCGCACGGCTCCCGCGCTCGACGCTACGCCGGGGAGATCCACCCTGCCATCGGAGACCATGACCGGACCGTGACAGGGCCATGACCGGCCCGTGGAAAGTGCCGGTAACGCTGTGCGTTACGGTGTCGCGCGGCCGCGCGGCGGTCCTGCAAGCCGACTACAGCAAGGGGGGCTGCATCGATGATGCGGCGACAGATGAGGTTCGCGGCCGTGCTGGTCGTGGTGGTGCTCGCCCTCACGGGGTTCTCCACCTCCAGTCACGGCGGCAGGAGCGGGAAGAGCGGGAAGAGCCGCAGCAGTTCGGGTGGCGGCGGGTGCTCGAACTCGAAGAAGAGCAACAACGGTTACCACGACTACGACCACGACGACGACTACGACAGCTCGTCGGGCTCCTCCGGCGGCTCCACCTACGAGTCCGCCACCCCTTCACCCACCGCGTCCGACGCACCCGCCGTCCGGGTCGTCCGCTGCGCCCAGCCAAGGAAGGGCAAGCGCAAGGCGGTGACCTACTCGACGGTCGAGGTCCGCTCGACGGCCGCCGTCGAGCACACCTACGAGGTCGACGTGACCTTCGTGGACGCCAAGGGCCTGACGGTGGACACGGGCGATGTGTCGGTCGACCTCGACAGCGGCGAGACCCGGATGGTGACGGTGAAGATGGACAGCCCCGGCCTGGTCTCACGGGTCAAGCGCTGCACGGCCTCGACGGAGGAGCGCTACTGACCTCGGCGCGGCGCGGGTCCTCACCCCGTACGAGGCGACCGCACCGGCCGTGGTCCGGGACCTGTGCCGGGTCGGCTCAGGTCGCGTGGATGTTCTGAGCGGTGACGGGGGTCCCGCCGGTCGCGTGGATGTTCTGCGTGGTCACCGGGGTTCCGCCGGTCGCGTGCGTGTCGGCCGCCGCGGGGACGGCCGAGCCCAGGCCGAGCGCTACCGCGAAGGCGGCGGCCACGAGCGTCTTCCGGGTGATGTTCACTACGACTCCTGTGGTGGGGTGGGTGCGTGGCCGGTCACGCGGGGCGTGGCATCGGCGGGAGAGGGACCATGGCGACGCGGCGACGTACGGGAAGCGAGCCGGGGCACGATCCCCGGAGCCGCCGCGGATGCGGAGCGGCCGCGACGGCTCCCCCTCCGCGCCGCCGCGGCCGCTCCCTGCGGGTGAATGAACCTAGTTGGCGGGTTCGCCGGTCGCGTGGGCGTCCTGCGTGGTGAGGTCCGCGCCGGTGGCGTGGGCGTCGGCCGGCTTGAGCGGCGAGCCGGTGGCGTGGGCGTCCAGCGTGGTGATCTCCTCGTCGGTCGCGTGCGCGTCCGCCGGCTTGAGGATGTCGCTCTTGTCGGCCATGAAGCTCAACTCCTGGAAATCTGGTGGCTGCGGATGAAGGGTCCACCCGGCGGTTCCCCCGTGGATCGCCGGGTGGGCCCTCCCAGGGCCGATCACCCTAACGGTGCGGCCACTCGCCGATCCGTGTGCCCCCCGACGCGACGGATCGATGAGTAGAGAGTGCCGCCAGGCGATAAACGAATGATGAACGGCGGTCAGGAGACCTCGGCGACCGGGGCGGGGGTCAGGAGTTCACGCACGGCGGCTGCCTCGGGTGAGTCCAGGTCGTCGTAGATCGAGAGTGCCTCGTTCCAGCAGACCTGGGCGCGGTCCGTCTGGCCTACGCCCGCGAGGCCGCGGCCCAGCGCGGTGAGTACGTTCGCGCGCCGCCACTCGCCGCCGATGCCACGGAGGATCACGAGCGCCTGCTCGGCGAGCGAGGCGGCGTGGGCGGGCTGACGGATGGCGAGGTGCAGCTCGGCCAGCCTGAACAGTGTCATCCCGTGCCAGAGTTGCTGCCGGCTGTCGCGGAAGATCGACATGGCCTCGGTGAGCACCTCCTGCGCGGAATCGGTCCGCCCCGTGCCGGTGAGTGCCAGTCCCAGGGCGTACTTCCCGTTGGCGAGGCGCAGGGCCAGACCTGAGACGTCCGCCTCGTAGATGCCGACGCCCTGCTGGGCGAGGTCCACGGCGCTCGCCGTCCTTCCCGTGGCCAGGTGGACACGGGAGAGGTTGCAGAGGGCCGAGGCCTCGCCGGGCTTGTTGCCGTCCGCGCGGAACGCGGCCAGCGCCTCGCTCAGGTGGTCCTCGGCGTCGCCGTGCCGGTTCTCGTACAGAGCGATGATCCCGCGCTGGTTCGGGACCTGCCCGAGTGAGACGGGGTCGTCGGCGATCTGTCCGAGCTCCAGCGCGCGCCGGGCCTCGGTCTCGGCCTCCGCGAACCGGCCGGAGACGCTGAGGGCATGCGTCAGCATCGTGCGGGCCCGGCCTTCGGCCTGCGCGTCGCCCGATGTCCTCGCCGCTTCGCTCACCGCCTTCGCCGCGGTCGCGAACTGGTGGGAGTTCGCCCCGGATTCACCGAGATCCACCACGGCCATGAGGAGGTCGGCGGCGCGCCGCGCACGGCCCGATCCGGCCGACTGGGCGGCACAGGCCAGCAGCCCGCTGGACTCGGAGAAGAGCCAGTCCAGTGCCGTCTCCCGGACCTGGAAGGTGAGTCCGGGGTACTCGGTGCGCGCGAAGTGGTCGAGTACCCGCTCCCCCGGCCGCTCCAGCGCGTAAACCCCCGCAGCCGTCGCCAGGTAGAAGTCCAGCAGCCGGGACAGGGCCGGCTCCCGTCCCGACGTGGGCTCCTCGTCGCGCTCCGCGCAGGCACGCGCGTAGAGCCGCACCAGGTCGTGGTAGCGGTAGCGGCCCGGGGCCGCCGACTCCAGAAGGCTGGTGTCGACCAGGGACTCCAGAAGGTCCTCCGCCGTGTGGGGGTCCACGTCCAGCAGGGCCGCCGCCGCGCCGAGGGAGATGTCCGGACCGTCCGCGAGGCCCAGCAGGCGGAAGGCGCGGGCCTGGGCAGGTTCCAGCTGGCCGTAGCCGAGTTCGAAGGTAGCCTTCACCGCCAGGTCGCCGGCCTGGAGCTCGTCGAGGCGGCGGCGCTCGTCGGCGAGCTTCGCCGCCAGTACGGAGACCGTCCAGGTGCGGCGTGAGGCCAGCCTGGAGGCCGCGATCCGGATGGCCAGCGGCAGGAACCCGCACGCCGCCACCACGTCGAGAGCCGCCTCGCGTTCGGCGCGGACACGCTCTTCGCCGACGATGCGGGTGAACAACTGAAGGGCTTCCTCCGGGGACATCACATCCAGGTCCACCAGGTGCGCGCCCGCCAGGTCGACCATCCGGACACGGCTGGTGACCAGCGCCGCGCAGCCCGCGGTGCCGGGGAGCAGAGGCCGGATCTGAGCCGCGTCGTGGGCGTTGTCGAGCAGGACCAGGACGCGGCGGCCGTCGAGGGTGGACCGGTAGAGCGCGGCCCGCTCGTCCAGGGAATCCGGGATCGCGGAGTCGGCGGTGCCCAGGGCGCGCAGGAACGCCCCGAGGACCGTCTCGGGCTCCGCCGCCCGGTTGCCCGCGCCCTGGAGGTCGACGTAGAGCTGGCCGTCCGGGAAGTGCGGGCGGGCCAGGTGGGCGACGTGCACGGCGAGGGTGGTCTTGCCGACGCCGCCGATGCCGGCCAGCGCGGAGACGGCCATGACGGACCCCTCGGCGGTGGCGAGCCGGTCGCTGAGCTCCCGTACGAACGCGGCGCGGCCCGTGAAGTCCTCGACGGTGGCGGGGAGCTGGGCCGGTCGCACCGGGGCGGACGCGGGGGCGGGCTCACCGGCCGGGCGCGCGAGCTCCTCGTCGGCCCGCAGGATCCGCTGCTGGAGCTGGGCGAGCTCGGGGCGTGGATCGACGCCGAGTTCCTCCGCGAGCAGTCGGCGGGTGTCGGCGTACACCGCGAGCGCCTCGGCCTGGCGGCCGCTGCGGTAGAGGGCGACCATCAGCAGTTCCCGCAGCCGTTCGCGCAGCGGGTGCGCCGCGGTGAGAGCGGTCAGTTCGGAGACGGCCTCCGCGTGGCAGCCGGCTTCCAGGTCGAGGTCGAGCCGGGTCTCGAGGAGCTGGAGGCGCCATTCCTCCAGCCTGGTGCGCTGGTTCTCCGCGTACGGGCCGGGGAGGGAGGCGAGCGGTTCGCCGTCGAACAGTCCGAGCAGTTCGTTGATCAACGCCCGGGACCGCGCACGGTCGCCGCCTGCGCGGGCCTTCTCCGCCTCGGCGGACAGAACCTGAGCGAGTGTCAGGTCGAGGGCCGGACGCCCGATGCGGACGGCGTACCCTCCGGACTCGCTGACCAGCGTGTCCTGGCCGAGGGTCTTGCGGAGCCGGGACGCGTACGTCCGTACGGTGGCCAGGGCCTGGGACGGAGGGTCGTCACCCCAGAGGGCGTCGATGAGCTCGGCTGCGGTCGCGGTGCGGCCGTCGCGCAGGAGCAGCGCGGCCAGGAGCGCACGCTGCTGGGGTGAACCCGCGGGCAGGGCCTCGCCGCCGCGCCAGGCGCGTACGGGGCCGAGGACGGTGAAGCGCAGAGGTCCGTCGGCCGCGTGTTCCTCAGGAGCGCGTTGCTCCGGAACGCGCTCACCCGGTCCCTTGTCGCGGCCCATGCTGCCCCCTGTCCTGCTCGGCCCACCGTTCCCGGCGATCCGGCTGTGCGGAGGCACGCCGGTGTCGGGTTCAACAGTCTGCACTGTTGCGGGCCGGCTCGTCAGCATCGGGTGACGCTCTGCACAGGGCCTGAACAAGAATGGAATCGCGGGGACGGCCCGGAGACCTCCGGAAGCGACGAATCCGGTAGGCGGCCGTCGAACGCGAGCTCCGGAACGGGCCCGTCCGCGGAAACGGGCTTCCGGAGACGGGGCTTGCGGAGACGGGCTTCCGGAAGCCCGTTCCCCGGAAAGGGCAGGAGCCCCGCTCCTCCGCCGGAACGGGGGAACGGGGCTCCTTGGGTGAAGCTCACTCGGCCGCGATCGGCCGACCCGGGCAACTAGGCCGGGGTGACGTTCTCAGCCTGCGGACCCTTGGGACCCTGAGTGACGTCGAAGTTCACGACCTGGTTCTCCTCGAGGGAGCGGAACCCGGACGCGTTGATCGCGGAGTAGTGGACGAAGACATCCGGGCCGCCGCCGTCCTGGGCGATGAAGCCGAAGCCCTTTTCAGCGTTGAACCACTTGACGGTTCCGGTAGCCATAAAGCCCTCCTTGGGCCAAAGGGTTGCCCTGCTCCAGAACCTGCAAACAAGTCTGAAAACTACAAAAGCCTGCGGGTTACATGCTCCGCAGGCTCTGTACTGCAAGGGAAACCAAACTGCAACTTGCGGGCGAGCCTAGCACGCAGTACGCGGGGAGCGGTAGAGGGAAAGATCACTTCACCCGGATGTTTGACGGGCCTGTCGGAGAGGTGACGGACAAGGTCTCCGGAAGGCGGCTCGGGTGACCCGATGCGCCGTGCCGGGGAGGGCAGGTCTAGCCTCGCGATGTGGACAATTCAACCGTCTCTCCCGTAGAAGGCGACGACCGTCGCAGCAGGCCGCGCGTCGGCCACATCCAGTTCCTGAACTGCCTCCCCCTCTACTGGGGGCTGGCGAGGACAGGGACCCTGCTCGATCTCGAGCTCTCGAAGGACACCCCGGAGAGACTCAGCGAGCAGCTGGTGGCAGGCGATCTCGACATCGGTCCCGTGACGCTGGTCGAGTTCCTGCGCAACGCCGACGACCTGGTGGCCCTTCCCGACATCGCCGTCGGCTGCGACGGCGACGTGATGTCGTGCGTGATCGTCTCCCAGGTACCGCTGGAGCAGCTGGACGGGGCCCGGGTGGCCCTCGGCTCGACCTCGCGCACGTCCGTACGCCTGGCCCAGCTGCTGCTGTCCGAGCGGTACGGCGTCGCCCCCGACTACTACACCTGCCCGCCGGACCTCGGCCTGATGATGCAGGAGGCCGACGCGGCCGTGCTGATCGGCGACGCGGCGCTGCGGGCCAACCTGCACGACGCGCCCCGGCTGGGGCTGCAGGTCCACGACCTGGGCGCGATGTGGAAGGAGTGGACCGGGCTGCCTTTCGTCTTCGCGGTCTGGGCGGCGCGCAAGGACTATCTGGCCTCGCATCCCGAGTACGTGGAGAAGGTCCACGAGGCGTTCCTGGCCTCGCGAGACCTGTCGCTGGAGGAGGTCACCAAGGTGGCCGAGCAGGCGGCGCGCTGGGAGGCGTTCGACGCGGAGGTGCTGGAGCGCTACTTCACCACCCTGGACTTCCGCTTCGGCCCCGACCAGCTGGCGGGGGTCCGTGAGTTCGCCCGGCGGACCGGCCCCACCACCGGTTACCCGGCGGACGTCCACGTCGAACTGCTCGGCGGCTGACACGGGCTGCGCGGGAAAGGCGGGGGGAGCGGTTTCCGCGCCCTTCCCGCCGCTTTCCCGCACCCTCCCGCGCTTTCCCGGGGGCCTCTCCGCCGGCTCTCCCCTCTCTCCCGCTTACCGCGCCTTCCGCCGGCCGGACCATGGCCGGGGCTCCTTTCCGCGAGGCGGCGGGGGGACGGGGATTCCGTCACCCCGTAAAGGGGAAATGGGGCGGAGTTCCACGACCGGTGAGATCGATACGGTGCGTCCGCGGGAGGAATGGCGGACGACTTACGGGCGCCCTTCCCGTTTCTCTCCGGTGAACCCCCGGCGGCGGCGTCGGCGGTGTATTCACGCCTTTCCGTGGGGCGAAATCCCTGTTTCATACCCATAGGGGCGGTATCGGATGAAGCGGTCTCCGTGACCCCGCGGGGCGGGCGCCCTTAGGCTGCCCTGCGGGGTCACGGGTCCACAGGGGGAGACCGTATGCAGCCGCTGGAAGCCGGCGAACCGCACACCATCGGCGCCTACCGGCTGCTCGGCCGGCTCGGCGCAGGCGGGATGGGCCGGGTCTATCTGGGCCGCAGCGCGGGCGGACGTACCGTCGCGGTCAAGGTCGTCCACCCCCACTACGCCCTCGACGAGCAGTTCCGCGCCCGGTTCCGGCGCGAGGTGGAGGCGGCCCGGCAGGTCGGCGCCCGTTGGACGGCGCCGGTCCTGGACGCCGACCCCGACGCCGCGGTGCCGTGGGTCGCCACGGGGTACGTCGCCGGGCCCGCTCTCTCCGACGCGGTGACCCGCCACGGGCCGCTGCCCGAGTACGCGGTGCGGGCCCTGGGCGCGGGACTGGGCGAGGCGCTCGACGCGGTGCACGCCCACGGACTGATCCACCGGGACGTGAAGCCGTCCAACGTCCTGCTCGCCCTCGACGGGCCCCGGCTGATCGACTTCGGCATCGCCAGGGCGCTGGGCGCCACCGTCTCGCTCACCTCCACCGGCGTCTCCGTCGGCTCGCCCGGCTACATGGCACCGGAGCAGATCAGAGGGCAGGACATCTCCGGAGCGGCCGACGTGTTCTCGCTCGGGGCGGTCCTCGCCTACGCCGCGACCGGAACCGCGCCCTTCCCGGGAGACTCCTCCGCCGTACTCCTCTACAAGGTGGTCCACGAGGAGCCCGAACTCGGCGACCTGGAAGGCGAGCTGAGGGACCTCGTGGCCGGGTGCCTCGCCAAGGACTCCGCGGCCCGCCCCGCACCCGCCGAGATCGCCCGCCGGCTCGCACCCGGCGGCGCCTCAGCTCTGGTCGCCCCTGGCTGGCTCCCGGGACCGCTGGTCCGTGAGGTCAGCAGCGCCGCGGTCGCCCTGCTGGACCTGGAACCGCAGGACGGACCGGTGCGGTCGGGGCCGGTGCCGTTCAGCAACGCCTCGCTGGGGGCCGCGCCGCTCGGCTCCTTCGGCCCCCCTGTGCCACCCGCACCGGCCGACCCGCCCGGGGGGCGCCCCCAGGGGCCGCGGATCGCCGTCTCCACGGACTCCGGCCCCCGGACGGGACAGCGCCGAGGCCGACGAGTCAGCTGCACCGTCGCGCTGGCCGTCGCCGGGGCGCTCGCGGCGGTGACCATCGGTGTGGCGACCATGAGCGACCTCTTCACCGGCGGCGGCGGTGACGACGGCCGTCGCAGTGACGCCGCCCGGGAGCCCTCCGCCACCCGGAGCACCGGCCCGGCCGGCGAGGCTCCGGGAGGCACCCCCGCCCCCTCCGAACCGGCATCCTCCGCGCCGGTGAGCGAGCTGCCCACGGCGTTCGCCGGCACCTGGAAGGGCTCCGCGACCGAACGCAGCGGTGCCCCGCACGGAACCGTCACCGCCGTCTTCGTCGAAGGGCCCAGGGGCGCGGAGGTGGTCAGGCTGTCCTACCGTTTCGACGCCCTCGGCACGACCGTCGTCTGCAAGGCCGTCGGCACCCTCGTCTCCGGTACGGCCACCGAGCTGAAGGTCCGCGAGCGCGCCGACCCCGATGCCAGGACCGGTGCCCTGTGCACAGGGGGCGAAGCCGACCTCGTCTTCACCCTGCTGTCCGGTGACAGCCTGCGCTACGAGTCCCACGAGGAGGCCGCCGGGACGCCGACGGGCACGCTCACCCGGTCCGACGGCTGAGCCGGGAAAGGGCTGGCGTAGGCTGGATCGGTCCGTGGAACCGTAGTAGAACCGCCGAAAGGTGACAGCCCGGTGACCGAGAAGGCCGACCTTCAGCCCGTCCTCGACCGCGCCGCCGCAGGCGGGCGGATCACCCCTGAGGAGGCGCTCGACCTGTACAGGTCGGCACCGCTGCACGCGCTGGGCGCCGCGGCCGACGCGGTGCGCCGCCGCAGGTACGCCGGTACGGAGCACATCGCGACGTACATCATCGAGCGCAACATCAACTACACCAACGTCTGCGTGACGGCCTGCAAGTTCTGCGCCTTCTACGCGCCGCCCAAGGACACGGACAAGGGCTGGTCCCGCGACCTCGACGACATCCTGCGCCGCTGCGCGGAGACCGTCGAACTCGGCGGCACGCAGATCATGTTCCAGGGCGGTCACCACCCGGACTACGGCGTCGAGTACTACGAGGAGCACTTCTCCGCGATCAAGAAGGCGTTCCCGCAGCTGGTCATCCACTCCCTCGGCGCCTCCGAGATCGAGCACATGGCCCGCATCTCCGGAGTCTCCGCGAAGGAGGCGATCGAGCGTATCCACGCCGCCGGTCTCGACTCCTTCGCGGGCGCCGGTGCCGAGTTGCTGCCCGAGCGCCCGCGCACGGCCATCGCCCCGCTCAAGGAGTCCGGTGAGCGCTGGCTGGAGATCATGGAGATCGCCCACGGCCTCGGTGTCGAGTCCACCTCCACCATGCTGATGGGCACCGGCGAGACCAACGCCGAGCGCATCGAGCACCTGCGGATGATCCGCGACGTGCAGGACCGCACCGGCGGCTTCCGGGCCTTCATCCCGTACACGTACCAGCCGGAGAACAACAAGCTGAAGGGCCGCACCCAGGCCACGCTCTTCGAGTACCTGCGGATGATCGCCATCGCCCGGCTCTTCCTCGACAACGTCGCCCACATCCAGGGCTCCTGGCTGACCACGGGCAAGGAGGTCGGCCAGCTGTCCCTGCACTACGGCGCGGACGACCTGGGCTCGATCATGCTGGAGGAGAACGTCGTCTCCTCGGCGGGCGCCAAGCACCGCTCGAACCGGCTCGAGATCATCGACCTGATCCGCAAGGCGGGGCGTGTCCCCGCCCAGCGGGCCACCACGTACGAGCACCTGGTCGTCCACGACGACCCGGCGAACGACCCGGTCGACGAGCGCGTCGTCTCGCACATCTCCTCCACGGCGATCGCCGGCGGCACCGCGCACCCGGAGCTGAAGCTCCTCGACGCCAACTGACCTGGCAGTGCTGACCGTTCACGCCGCGCCGCTGGTACTCCCGGTCGGCGCGGCAGCCGTTCCCGGGGGCGCGGTCGCCGTGGACGGCGACCGGATCGCCGCCGTCGGCCCGTACGACACGGTCGTGGCCGCACACCCGGCGGCCCGGGTGCGCCGCTGGCCCGGGGTCCTCACACCGGGGCTGCGGCAGTGGGACGGGGCGGAGCTGCTGACCCGCCGCTACCATCCGGACCCACGCGAGGCGGACGAGCTCGGCGAACTACCGCTGACCGACCACGACTTCGAGGGGCTGACCGGCGGTCTGCCGGACGAGCGCCGCCGGGCGGGCAGCGTACGGCGCGGACTCCAGCGCATGCTGCGCCACGGCACCACCCATGTCGCGGGTGTCCTCGGCTTCCCGGACGTGCTCACCGCCGCCCGGCGCGCGGGCCTGACGGCTCTCCCGGCCGGCGACGTCCCGGCGGGTGAGCCCTCCCTCGACCCGTTCGTACGCGGCGCTGACCTGGCGGGATCGGTGAACGGCCCGCTCGTCGTCGGCGGCCGCGCCGACCTCGCGGTCTTCGACGTGCCGGACGAAGCGGCGCTCCGCGCCGCCGGCGCCGCGGCCTGCGTGGCCACGGTGCTCGGCGGGCGGCTGGTGTACCGGGGGCGGTGAGGCCCGCCCGGTCGCGCCTCAGGGCACGGAGGGACCACCCAGGTAGCGGTTCCCGCGGCCGTAGGGCCAGGCGTTGGACCGGCAGCCCTTCAGCCCCTTGATCTGCTGCATCATCACCGGGGCCGGTTCGCCCGCCCCGGGACACGTCTCGTGGCCGTGCCCCAGCCAGTGGCCCACCTCATGATTGATGATCAGGGCCCGGTAGTCGGAGACAGGGCCGTCGAACGTCGGCGAACCGAGCAGCCAGCGGCGGAGGTTGACCATCACGTTCTCGCCGCCGCGGCAGTTCACCTCGCCATGGGTGTCCAACCCGTAGCGGCCGCACAGCCTGTCGGTCGTCCCCGGCGTGCCGATCTTGATCACCAGCCCGGCGGACGCGTCGTCGACCTGGCGGAAGGAGCGGCTGCCCCCCTTGCTCCAGCCCCGCGGGTCCGCGAGTATCCGCGCGATCTCCTCGGCCGCGTCGTCGGGTTCCACCCCGGAGCCCTTCTCGACCTCCACACGGTAGGGGCTGCCGCCGCGCGACGAGGCGTTCGCGCGTGCCACGGTGAAGGTGCCGGAACCCGAGGCCGGGACGGAGTCCGGGTCCACACGTTCCTCCTGTTGCGGTCCGTCCTCCTCCGTCGTGGCCGCCGACGACCCCGAAGCCTCGGGGCTCACCGATGCGGTCGGCGAGCCCGCGGCCTCCGGCGGGCCGGACGACGGAGGCGGTGCGGCGGGAGCCGAGGAGGTCCCGGCCGGCCCCCGGCTCGCGGCGACGGCCGCGCCGTCGTCCTGCCACGGCGGGGACAGATGGAGGAGGACCGCGGCGGCCGCCGCGGCCACCGACCCGGCGAGGAACGCGCGGCGTCGCCGCACCCGTCTTCGCCGTGCCGGCCCGGACCGCGTGTCCCCACGGCGTCCGCCGGCGGTCCGTATCCGATGGGTGTCTTCGCTCTGCATGGATGTCCGTCGTCTCGAAATGGCCGCCCGGGGAGAGCCGGTCACCCGCCCCGCACGCTGACCTGCTTGCCGAGCACCGGGTGCTCGTCCGCGTACCGCACCACCTCCAGCAGCCCGCTCTCCCGTACGCCTTCCAGGAGCCGCTGGGTGGTCAAGGGTGCGGAAACCCCCCTCTCCTCGTCCGGAGAGACGTTGATCAGCACCTGGCTGTTCCCGAAACCGAAGGAGATCGCGGCGGACGTCGTGTCCATGGAGCCCGTGGCCGCGCGCCGGAGCCTCGCTTCGACGTCTCGGGTCAGCTGCGCCTTCTCACATGTCAGCCCCTTGGCGGGCGCGTCCCGGCAGTCCTCGGCCCGCCTCCCGCCGTCGGGGCGGACCTCGAAGGTCACCAGGAATCGGCTGCCGTCCTTCTCCCCCTGGTAGAGAGCGACGGAGGAGTCGACGGGGCGGATCGTCCCGACGCTGTCCGGCAGGGCGTCGTCCAGAGCCACCGCCGCACGTTGCTGGAAGTCCTCCAGTCGTCGCCTCTCCTCGGCCGGCAGTCCGGCGAAACCGCCGTCCTCGGTCTGCCCGGGCGTGGACACCACGTGGACCGGCGTACGGTACGGCTCCGCCGCGACCCCCGTACCGGTCGCGGCGGTACTCGCCCCGGGGTCACCGCCGGACAGGGCGGACGCGCCGAGCGCCGCGACCGTCAACGTCCCGAAGACACCGGCGGTGAGCGCCAGCCGCACCGCCGCACGTCGCCGCCTGCCCCGGGAAACCGCCCCGGGCACCAGATCCGGAAGGGGGGCGAGCTCCTCCGCCGTACGCTCCATCGCTTCCCTGACCAGCAGGGCGTCGTCACTCATCACGCAAGCTCCTCAGTTCCGGGCGGTGTAGACATGAGCCGGCCCCAACTGCTCCCGCAGCCGGGCCAGCGACCGCGAGCACTGGCTCTTGACGGTGGACTCGCTGCACCGGAGCAACTCGGCCACCGACTCCACGCTCAGGTCCTCCCAGTAGCGGAGGACCACCATCGCCCGTGCCCGGGGCGGCAGTTCGGCGAGCGCGGCCAGCAGCGTCACGGTCAGTTCGGGGCCGACGGACGCCCTCGGTACGTCGACCGGGGTGTGCGCCAGGAGGTCACGCAGGCGCCGCCTGCGCTCCGCCAGATACGTGCGGGTCAGCACCGTGCGCGCGTACGCCTCGGGATGGTCCGCCGCGCTCACCCGGCGCCAGTGCTGGAAGATCTTGGCGAGAGCGGTCTGGGTCAGATCGCGAGCCCCCTCCTGCTCACCGCAGAGCAGATAGGCGGTGCGGTACAGGCGGGTCTGGTTCGCCCGGGCGAACTCCTCGAAGCCGTCGTCATGGGCCCCGGGGCCGGTCAGTCCCCGGCCGTGCAGGATGGACATCCGCCCTCCTTCTCCCGGTCTCAGGTGCGTCACACCCTTCTATGAGCGCCGCCGGCCCCGAAAGGTTGAAGCCGTTCCACGCCGCCGCACGGCAGTGGGAGGGGGGCTGCTTGAATGGAAGGGTGACCCGAGCATCCCTGGATAAGCAGCCGCACGAAGTCGCCTCGATGTTCGACGACGTGGCGGCGAACTACGACCTGACCAACGACGTGCTGTCGCTCGGACAGGCGCGGCTCTGGCGCAAGGAGGTCGCGCGGGCGGTCGACGCGCGGCCCGCCCAGAAGATCCTCGACCTGGCGGCCGGTACGGCGACCTCCTCGCAGCCCTTCGCCCGGGCCGGCGCCTACGTCGTGCCCTGCGACTTCTCGATCGGGATGCTCCGGGTCGGCAAGGAGCGCCACCCGTGGATGCCGTTCACCGCGGGCGACGGCACGAAGCTCCCGTTCAAGGACGAGACCTTCGACGCGGTCACGATCTCCTTCGGGCTCCGCAACATCCAGGACACCGACGCCGCGCTCGCCGAGCTGTACCGGGTCACCAAGCCCGGCGGCCGGGTCGTGATCTGCGAGTTCTCGCAGCCGACGTGGACCCCCTTCCGGACCGTCTACACCGAGTACCTGATGCGCGCGCTGCCGCCGGTCGCCCGGGCGGTCTCGTCCAACCCGGACGCCTACGTCTACCTCGCCGAGTCGATCCGCGCCTGGCCCGACCAGGCCGGCCTCGCGACGCTGCTGAAGAAGGCCGGCTGGTCGAAGGTGGCCTGGCGCAACCTCACCGGGGGAGTGGTTGCGCTCCACCGGGGCGTCCGCGACTGACGTCCCCGTGACGGCCGGGTCTCACAGCTCCAGCCGGAAGCAGACGGCCTCCTGGCCGCGCGGGGTGGGGTACGACTCGGCCCGCCGCATCCCGAGGCGTTCCGCCACCGCCATCGACCGGGTGTTGCGCGAGTGGACCATGGCGACCACCTCGCCCACCCCGGCCGCCCGCAGGCGCTCCAGAGTGGTGCGGGCGGCGGCCGTGGCGTACCCGCGGCCCCAGGCCGCACTCCCCAGCCGCCAGCCGATCTCGGTGGCGCCCACCGGGCCGTAGTGCGTGTGCGGCCACGGCTGCGCGCCGGTGAAGCCGAGGACGTTCTCCTCCTCGTCCGTCACGGTCCACAGGCAGTACCCCAGTTCCGCGTCGTGCCGCCGCTGCCGGGCGGTGAGCTCCTCGTACACGGAGAGTTCCGCGCTCCGTCCGCCGAAGAACTCCATCACCCGCGGGTCGTCGAAGACCCGGTACCAGACCAGGGCGTCCTCGTCCGTCGGAACGCGGAGGTGCACGGCGGGGGCCGAGGCGTGGGGTGTGACCGGTGATGTCGACATGAGGGAGCCCTTCGGAAGGTTGGTCTGCAGGCCCCATAGACTGCACACGACCTGTGCCGCGCGGCACGCGAATTCGAGTCTTCGGGAGATCCGACCGTGACCGAGCCCCTCTCCGAACACAGCGCGGACGTGATCGTCGTCGGAGCGGGCCCAGCCGGCTCGACGACCGCGTACCACCTCGCCAAGTCCGGACTCGATGTCCTCCTCCTGGAGAAGACCGCGTTCCCCCGCGAGAAGGTCTGCGGTGACGGGCTCACCCCGCGTGCCACCAAGCAGCTCGTCTCCATGGGCATCGACATCTCCGAAGAGGCCGGCTGGCTGCGCAACAAGGGGCTGCGCATCATCGGTGGCGGAGTCCGCCTCCAGCTCGACTGGCCGGAACTCGCCTCGTACCCGGACTACGGACTCGTCCGCAAGCGCGACGACTTCGACGAGCAGCTCGCCCGCCAGGCGCAGAAGGCCGGCGCCCGGCTGTACGAGCGCTGCAACGTGGGCGAGCCCGTCAAGGACGAGCGCACCGGCCGGATCACCGGCGTCCACGCCAAGCTCGGCGAGGAGAAGACCCCCGTCACCTTCCACGCCCCGCTCGTGGTCGCGGCCGACGGCAACTCCACCCGGCTCTCCCTCAACATGGGCCTGCACCGCCGCGAGGACCGCCCGATGGGCGTCGCGGTCCGCACGTACTTCACCTCGCCGCGCCACGACGACGACTACCTCGAGTCCTGGCTGGAGCTGTGGGACCGCCGCGGCGGCGAGGAGCGCCTGCTGCCCGGCTACGGCTGGATCTTCGGCATGGGCGACGGCACGTCCAACGTCGGTCTGGGCATCCTCAACTCCTCCAAGGCGTTCCGTGAGCTCGACTGGCGCGAGGTGCTGAAGGCGTGGTGCGCCTCGATGCCGGAGGACTGGGGCTACACCCCCGAGAACATGACGATGCCGATCCGGGGCGCCGCGCTCCCGATGGCCTTCAACCGCCAGCCGCACTACACCAAGGGCCTGCTGCTCGTCGGTGACGCGGGAGGGCTCGTCAACCCGTTCAACGGCGAAGGCATCGCGTACGCCATGGAGTCGGGCCAGATCGCCGCGGACGTCATCGTCCAGGCGCAGGCCCGGGCCACACCGGCCCAGCGGGAACTGGCGCTGCAGCACTACCCGAAGATCCTCAAGGACACCTACGGCGGCTACTACACGCTGGGCCGCGCCTTCGTGAAGATGATCGGCAACCCGCACGTCATGAAGATCGCCACCCAGCGCGGTCTGACGCACCCGCTGCTGATGAAGTTCACCCTGAAGATGCTCGCCAACCTCACCGACCCGACGGGCGGCGACGCCATGGACCGCATCATCAACGGCCTCTCGAAGGTCGCGCCGAAGGCCTGACCGTTCATCTGCCGGCCCGGTGGGCGTCTCCTCCGGGCCGGAGGGCCGCCCGCAGGCCTGCGATAGGTTTGCGGACCATGCGGGCAACCGGGGCGGGGAACGGCGGAAGGTACCGGCTGCTGGGCGCCGCTGGGGCGGCGGCGGTGGTCGCGGGCGGCTGGGGCGTCGGCACGCTGCCGGCCCACGACCCGTGGGGGCTTTGGGTCCCGCACGGCACCGCCGTCAGGGCCGTGGGCCACGCACTGGCCTACGGCGGGCTGACCGTGCTGGTCGCCGCCTGGTGGATGTACGGCAGGGCGGGAGCCGGCGTACGGGAGAGCCGGCGCACGCTGCTGTGGTGGACCGCGCCGTTCCTGCTGGCGCCGCCGCTGTACAGCGCCGACGTCTACAGCTACATCGCCCAGGGGGCGATGGTGCTCGAAGGCCATGACGTCTACGAGGCGGGCCCCTCGGTCCTCGACCCCGCCGGGCCCGGCGGCGACGCCGCCGCCAGTGTCGGCCACCACTGGACCGACACCCCGGCCCCGTACGGTCCCTTCTTCCTGCTGCTGGCGCGGGGCGTCGCCTGGGCGACGGGCGGCACCGTCGTGCCCGCCGTCCTCGCCATGCGGCTGCTCGCCCTGATCTCGCTGGCGCTGATCGCGTGGGCGCTGCCCCGTCTCGCACGGGCGCACGGCCGGAGTCCCGGCGCCGCGCTGTGGCTGGGTGCGCTGAACCCCCTGCTGCTGGTGCATGTGGCCGGCGGGCTCCACAACGACGGGCTGATGGCCGGTCTGATGCTGGCCGGCGTCCTGCTCGCGCTGCGGGGGAGATGGGTGGGCGGCTCGGCGCTCATCGGCCTCGCCATGATGGTGAAGTCACCGGCGGCGGTGGCCCTGTTGTTCCTCGCCGTCCTGGTGGGCCGGGCCGCCTCCGGAGGTCCCGTACGCCGTGTGGTGAAGGGGCTCG
The DNA here is from genome assembly GCF_042755185.1 of Streptomyces sp. NPDC059166. NCBI lineage: Bacteria > Bacillati > Actinomycetota > Actinomycetes > Kitasatosporales > Streptomycetaceae > Streptomyces > Streptomyces sp. NPDC059166. Next base: position 199,569 of record NZ_JBHZCI010000004.1, read on the forward strand.
TGGCGCCGGGCGCGGTGGCCGGCGCGGTGGTGGTGCTGACGACTCTGGCCGCCGGGACCGGTTTCGGCTGGGTGGGTACGCAGAGCGTCGCCGGAAGGATCCACACCGCGCTCTCCGCGAGCAGCGACATCGGTCTAGGACTCGGCCGGCTCCTGCGGCTGATGGCGGGAACCGACCCGGAGCCGGTCAAGACCGCCGTGCAGAACCTGGGCCTCGCCGCCGCGGTCGTCCTGATCCTCCTGCTGGCGTGGCGGTCCGCCGCCGGGCGCCTGGAACCGGTGCACGGGCTGGGGCTCGGTCTGGTGGCTCTGGTGGCCCTGTCCCCGATGGTGCAGCCGTGGTACCTGCTCTGGGGCACGGCCGTGCTCGCCGCCACCGCAGCGGGCGGCCGGATGCGCGAGGTGCTCGCCGTGCTCTCCGCGGCGCTGGTCTACGAGACCCAGCCCTCGGGGTCGACCCCGGCGTTCGGGTTCGTGCTCGCCGCCCTCGTGTGCGTGGCGGGCGCCCTGTGGCTCCGCGGGGAGCGGGCCGGCGAGGTGCACGGGCGGCTGCCCGGTCAGCGGCTGCCGGTGGAGGAGCCCGCGGGAGCGGGCCTGCGCACGGGATGACGGCGGGCCGTCCCATGGGGGCGGGTCCACCCGAAGGCATGTACGCGGGCATGCCCGCGGCGGCGGGCGGCCCCGCGGCATGACGACGGGCCGTCACTCCGGCGGACGGAGGGACGGCCCGTGATCGCCCGGGGGGATCCGGGCTTGTGAATCAGAGAACGCGGACGGCGCCGGACGGCGGGTCGTAGTCCAGGGACTTCTGCACGACGCCGGTGCTGGAGTTCTGCGCGCCCACGAACTGGCCGCCGCCGACGTAGATCCCGACGTGGTACGCGCTGCCCGCACCGCCCCAGTACAGGATGTCGCCGGGCTGCAGGTTGTCGAGCGAGACCTGGGTGCCGGCCGTCGACTGGTCCTGGGAGACGCGCGGCAGGTCGATGCCGACCGAGCCGAAGGCGGCCTGGACCAGACCCGAGCAGTCCCACGAGTTCGGGCCGGTGCCGCCGGAGACGTACGCGTCGCCCACCTGGGACTGCGCGAACGCGATGACGGACGCCGCGGAGCCGGTGGCGCTGGAGGAGGACGAGGAGGAGGACGAGCCGGTGGAGGCGCTGAGCGTGGTGCGCTCGGCGCTGCGGGAGGCGCGCTCGGCTGCCTCCGCCTTCGCCTTCGCCTTGGCCGCCGCTTCGGCCTTCTTCTTGGCCTCCGCCTTGCGCACGGCCTCGGCGTGCGCCTTCTTGGCAGCCTTGACGGCCGTGGTGGCCGCGGCGTCCTCCTGGGCCTGCGTCTCCAGGTCGAGCGCGACCGCCTGGGTCGCCTGTGCCGACGCGGCGACGGAGGTGGAGAGGCCCGCGGTGATGGTGGGCATCTCGACCGTCTGGGTCACCGGCTCGGCCTGAGCCGGACCGGCGGCACCGGCGACCGCGATGGTGCTGAGGACGCCACCGGCAACTCCTGCCCGCAGCGCCGTCTTCGAGGCTCTCTGGCGGGGCTTCCGGTGGCTGGGTATGTGAGCGGTGTGGGACATGGGTACTAGCGCTATCAGGGCTGTAGGGGTCCCATCAAGAAACGTGTGTTGCGACACAGTTACGTTCGGAATCTCTGAATCCGCTTTTTTGGGGCCCTTATTGACGCCCTAACGGGCAAATCGGGCAGCCCGTTGCATCGCTGTGATCACGGCGTTCTTTCAATACGCCCGAATTGCCCGTCGCTTACCATCTGTTCACACGGTTGGCCAAGCCCGCTTCTCTTGAAGTGCGCGTGTGGTGATGCAGGTCACAGTATGAGCCTGCTGTGAGAGGCAACCGCGCGTACACGCGCCGCGTTCGGGGTGCGCGCGGGACTCCCCGTCGGTCCTCCCGTGGCCTGCGTGACCTATTGGTGAGTCATGTCCGTTTCGCGGAGGGCTCGCAGGAGGGCGGGGCCCACCGTCCGGGTCGGGCGCGGAAGGCGCTCCTCCGGCCGGCGCGAAGAACGGTCGCGGGGTCCGGTGGGGGTGGCCCGGAAGTTCGTGAATCCGTGCGCAATGTCCACATCGCTACCCGCGGGCCCCTCGTCCGGGTGGGAGCGCGAGAAGCGCGATCCCTTATCACGCCAAATGCGTCCACCGCCAATTTGCTTGTAGTGGCTGTCGATTGATAGGGCGAGGCGCCCTTGACCAGGGGTGACGCCGCGAGATGTCACGTCTCGTAACCGCACGGCCGCTTCGCGTACGAAGATCACCGCTCATCCGACTTCATGATCGTTCGTCAGGTGGTGGAGATCACAAAGACGTTGGTGTACCCCGTGTCGCAGATCACAGGACCGCAGGCATAGGATGCGGGGCAGTCGGGCTTGTGAACTGCCTCACATGTGCACGATCTTGCTGAGGTGGCGAGCCGGTCGCCCGATGCGGTCCAACGGTCAAGGACGACTGGAAGGAGCGAGGAGCGTGAATGCCTACGCGCCCATCCTCGTGCTCGGCGCCCTCGGGGCAGGGTTTGCGGTCTTCTCCGTGGTCATGGCCACGCTTGTCGGCCCGAAGCGGTACAACCGAGCAAAGCTCGAGGCGTACGAGTGCGGTATCGAACCCACTCCGACGCCGGCCGGAGGCGGCCGGTTCCCCATCAAGTACTACCTGACGGCGATGCTGTTCATCGTCTTCGACATCGAGATCGTCTTCCTCTATCCCTGGGCGGTCAGCTTCGACGCCCTGGGGATCTTCGGGCTCGTGGAGATGCTGCTCTTCGTGCTCACCGTCTTCGTCGCCTACGCGTATGTGTGGCGCCGGGGCGGCCTGGAATGGGACTGAGGGGCTGAGGGGCACACCATGGGACTCGAAGAGAAGCTGCCGAGCGGCTTTGTGCTGACCACTGTCGAGCAGGCCGCCGGCTGGGTGCGGAAATCGTCCGTCTTCCCCGCCACCTTCGGCCTCGCCTGCTGCGCCATCGAGATGATGACGACCGGCGCCGGGCGGTACGACCTGGCCCGTTTCGGGATGGAGGTCTTCCGCGGATCGCCGCGGCAGGCGGATCTGATGATCGTCGCAGGGCGGGTCAGCCAGAAGATGGCGCCCGTCCTGCGGCAGGTCTACGACCAGATGCCGAGCCCCAAGTGGGTCATCTCCATGGGGGTTTGCGCGTCATCGGGTGGAATGTTCAACAATTACGCCATTGTTCAGGGTGTTGATCATATTGTCCCGGTCGACATCTATCTGCCGGGATGCCCGCCGCGCCCCGAGATGCTGATCGACGCCATCCTCAAGCTCCACCAGAAGATCCAGGGCTCCAAGCTCGGGGTCAACGCGGAGGAGGCCGCCCGTGAGGCGGAGGAAGCGGCCCTCAAGGCACTGCCCCTGATCGAGATGAAGGGGCTGCTGCGATGAGCGACGAGATGAACACCAACAGCGGCCAGGTGCCCACCCCGCGCGACGACTCCGGTGAGGTCATCGGGGTCCGCAAGGGGATGTTCGGCGCCAACAACGGTGGCGACACCTCCGGATACGGCGGGCTCGTCCGCACGGTCACCCTGCCCGGACCCGCCTCCCGACCCTACGGCGGCTGGTTCGACGAGGTGGCCGACGAACTGGAGGGCGCCCTGGAGGAACAGGGACTCCTCCCGGACAACGCCGTCGAGAAGACGGTCGTCGACCGGGGTGAGATCACCTTCTTCGTCGCGCGCGAACACCTCGTCCAGGTCGCCCGCACCCTGCGCGACGACCCGGCGCTGCGCTTCGAGCTCTGCACGGGAGTCAGCGGGGTCCACTACCTGGGGGACAAGGGGCGCGAGCTGCACGCGGTCTACCACCTGCGTTCGCTCACCCACGGGCGGCTGATCCGCCTGGAGGTCTCGGCCCCCGACAGCGACCCGCACATCCCGTCGCTCGTCGAGGTCTACCCGACCAACGACTGGCACGAGCGCGAGACCTACGACTTCTTCGGCCTGATCTTCGACGGGCACCCCGCCCTCACCCGGATCATGATGCCGGACGACTGGCAGGGCTTCCCGCAGCGCAAGGACTACCCGCTCGGCGGCATCGCCGTCGAGTACAAGGGCGCCCAGATCCCGGCTCCGGACCAGCGGAGGTCGTACAGCTGATGACCACTCCCCACGCACACCCCACGTCGGGTCCCTCCGGGACTCCGCTCTCCGACGCCCGCACCACGACCGAGGGGACCGTATATACGGTCACCGGCGGCGACTGGGACGAGGTCGTCGAGTCCGCCGCGAAGTCGGACGACGAGCGCATCATCGTCAACATGGGTCCCCAGCACCCGTCCACGCACGGCGTGCTGCGGCTGATCCTGGAGATCGACGGCGAGACCGTCACCGAGGCCCGCTGCGGCATCGGCTACCTCCACACCGGCATCGAGAAGAACCTCGAATTCCGGAACTGGACCCAGGGCACCACCTTCGTCACGCGCATGGACTACCTGACCCCCTTCTTCAACGAGGCGGCGTACTGCCTCGGGGTCGAGAAGCTGCTCGGCATCGAGGACCAGATCCCCGACCGGGCCACGATCCTGCGTGTGCTGCTGATGGAGCTGAACCGGATCTCCTCGCACCTGGTGTGCATCGCCACCGGCGGCATGGAGCTCGGCGCCACCACGATCATGATCTACGGGTTCCGCGACCGTGAACTCGTCCTCGACCTCTTCGAGCTGATCACCGGCCTCCGTATGAACCACGCGTTCATCCGGCCCGGCGGACTGGCCCAGGACCTGCCCATGGGCGCGGTCGACCGGCTCCGCGAGTTCGTGAAGACCATGAAGAAGAACCTGCCGGAGTACGACAAGCTCGCCACCGGCAACCCCATCTTCAAGGCCCGTATGCAGGACGTCGGATACCTCGACCTCACCGGCTGCATGGCGCTCGGCGCCACCGGCCCGGTCCTCAGGTCCGCCGGACTCCCGCACGACCTGCGCAGGACCGACCCGTACTGCGGCTACGAGACGTACGACTTCGACGTGCCGACCGCGGACAGCTGCGACGCCTACGGACGCTTCCTCATCCGGCTGGAGGAGATGCGCCAGTCGCTGCGGATCGTCGAGCAGTGCCTGGAGCGGCTGGAGCCGGGCCCGGTCATGGTCGCCGACAAGAAGATCGCCTGGCCCGCGCAGCTCGCGCTGGGACCGGACGGACTCGGCAACTCGCTCGACCACATCAAGAAGATCATGGGCACCTCCATGGAGGCCCTGATCCACCACTTCAAGCTGGTGACCGAGGGCTTCCGGGTCCCGGCCGGGCAGGCGTACACCGCCCTGGAGTCCCCCAAGGGAGAGCTCGGCGTGCACGTCGTCTCCGACGGCGGGACGCGACCCTTCCGGGTGCACTTCCGCGACCCCTCCTTCACCAACCTCCAGGCCATGGCGGCGATGTGCGAGGGCGGCCAGGTCGCCGACGTCATCGTCGCCGTCGCGTCCATCGACCCCGTGATGGGAGGCGTCGACCGGTGACCGCGTCCAACCGAGAAGTCAGTCTGGGGATGCCGCAGCTCCCCGCCCCCGCCTACCCGGACGAGGTCCTCGCCCGGCTCGAGGCCGACGCGAAGGAGGTGATCGCCCGCTACCCGGGCAGCCGTTCCGCGCTGCTGCCGCTGCTGCACCTCGTGCAGGCGGAGGAGGGATACGTCTCGCGCACCGGCATGGCCTTCTGCGCGGACCAGCTCGGCCTCACCACCGCCGAGGTCACCGCGGTCGCCACCTTCTACTCCATGTACCGGCGCCGGCCGAGCGGTGACTACCAGGTCGGGGTCTGCACCAACACCCTCTGCGCGGTCATGGGCGGCGACGCCATCTTCGACCGTCTCAAGGAACACCTGGACGTCGGCAACGGCGAGACCACCGAGGACGGCAAGGTCACCCTCGAACACATCGAGTGCAACGCCGCCTGCGACTTCGCGCCCGTCGTGATGGTGAACTGGGAGTTCTTCGACAACCAGACCCCCGAGAGCGCCACCCGGCTCGTCGACGACCTCATCGCCGGCCGCACCGTCGAGCCCACCCGGGGCGCACCGCTGTGCGACTTCAAGGAGACCTCCCGGATCCTGGCCGGCTTCCCCGACGCCCGCCCCGGCGCCGTCGAGGCGAGCGGCGGGGCGGGCGCAGCCTCCCTGATCGGGCTGAAGCTCGCCAAGGGCGAGGCCGCGCCGCACGCCCGGGTGGTCGGACCGAGGGGCGAGGCCCCCGGAGACCGGCCGCAGAAGGGCGCCGAGCACCTCAGCTCCCATGACGCACCGCAGCAGACCGCCGCCTCCGACCCGGACAACCCGGCCGGACCCGCAGCCGAGGAGGGGGAGTGATGACCTTGGCGACCGAGATCGACCAGAACGGGACCAGCCCGGAGAAGCTCCTCTCACCGGTCCTCTCCTCCTTCTGGGACGAGCCCGAGTCCTGGACGCTGGACACCTACCGCCGCCACGACGGCTACGAAGGGCTGCGCAAGGCCCTGGCCATGGCGCCCGACGACCTCATCGCGTACGTCAAGGACTCCGGTCTGCGCGGGCGCGGGGGCGCGGGCTTCCCCACCGGGATGAAGTGGCAGTTCATCCCGCAGGGCGACGGCAAGCCGCACTACCTCGTCGTCAACGCCGACGAGTCCGAGCCCGGCACCTGCAAGGACATCCCGCTCCTCTTCGCCAACCCGCACAGCCTCATCGAGGGCATCGTGATCGCCTGCTACGCGATCCGCTCCTCGCACGCCTTCATCTACCTGCGCGGCGAGGTCGTCCCCGTACTGCGCAGGCTCCACGAAGCCGTGCGCGAGGCGTACGAGGCGGGCTACCTCGGGAAGGACGTCCTGGGCTCCGGGCTCGACCTGGAACTCACCGTCCACGCGGGCGCCGGCGCCTACATCTGCGGTGAGGAGACCGCGCTGCTCGACTCGCTCGAAGGACGGCGCGGCCAGCCCCGGCTGCGGCCCCCCTTCCCCGCGGTCGCCGGTCTGTACGCCTGCCCCACCGTGGTGAACAACGTCGAGTCCATCGCCTCGGTTCCCGCGATCCTGAACCGGGGCAAGGACTGGTTCAAGTCGATGGGCAGCGAGAAGTCCCCGGGCTTCACGCTGTACTCGCTCAGCGGCCATGTCACCAGCCCCGGCCAGTACGAGGCACCGCTCGGCATCACCCTGCGCCAGCTCCTCGACATGAGCGGCGGCATCCGCGAAGGACACCGCCTCAAGTTCTGGACGCCCGGGGGCTCCTCCACCCCGATGTTCACCGACGAGCACCTCGACGTCCCCCTGGACTACGAGGGTGTCGGCGCCGCCGGGTCGATGCTCGGCACCAAGGCGCTCCAGTGCTTCGACGAGACCACCTGCGTGGTCCGGGCGGTCACCCGCTGGACGGAGTTCTACGCCCACGAGTCCTGCGGCAAGTGCACCCCGTGCCGTGAGGGCACCTACTGGCTCGTCCAGCTGCTCCGCGACATCGAGGCGGGCAAGGGGCAGATGGCCGACCTGGACAAGCTGAACGACATCGCCGACAACATCAACGGCAAGTCGTTCTGCGCACTCGGAGACGGCGCCGCCTCACCGATCTTCTCCTCGCTGAAGTACTTCCGCGAGGAGTACGAACAGCACATCACCGGCAAGGGATGCCCCTTCGACCCCGCCAGGTCGACTCTCTGGGCCGACGACAAGGACGACAAGAACACTCACCGGGGGGTGAACGCATGACAGTCACCACGAGTGCGCCCTCCGGGGGCGGCGAGGCGGCCGTTCCGCCCGAGGACCTCGTCACGCTCACGATCGACGGCATCGAGATCAGCGTGCCCAAGGGCACCCTGGTCATCCGGGCCGCCGAACTCCTGGGCATCGAGATCCCGCGCTTCTGCGACCATCCGCTCCTCGACCCGGCCGGCGCCTGCCGGCAGTGCATCGTCGAGGTGGAGGGCCAGCGCAAGCCGATGGCCTCCTGCACCATCACCTGTACCGACGGCATGGTCGTGAAGTCGCAGCTCACCTCGCCGGTCGCGGAGAAGGCGCAGAAGGGGGTGATGGAGCTCCTGCTCATCAACCACCCGCTGGACTGCCCGGTCTGCGACAAGGGCGGCGAGTGCCCCCTGCAGAACCAGGCGATGTCGCACGGCGGCGCCGACTCCCGCTTCGACGGGAAGAAGCGCACCTTCGAGAAGCCCGTCCCCATCTCCACCCAGGTGCTGCTGGACCGCGAGCGCTGCGTGCTCTGCGCCCGCTGCACCCGGTTCTCCAACCAGGTGGCCGGCGACCCGATGATCGAGCTGATCGAGCGCGGCGCGCTCCAGCAGGTCGGCACCGGCGAGGGCGACCCCTTCGAGTCGTACTTCTCCGGGAACACCATCCAGATCTGCCCCGTCGGGGCGCTGACGTCGGCGGCGTACCGGTTCCGCTCCCGGCCCTTCGACCTGGTGTCGACGCCCTCGGTGTGCGAGCACTGCGCGGGCGGCTGCGCCACCAGGACCGACCACCGGCGCGGCAAGGTCATGCGGCGGCTCGCCGCCAACGACCCCGAGGTCAACGAGGAGTGGGTCTGCGACAAGGGCCGCTTCGGCTTCCGCTACGCCCAGCAGCGTGACCGGCTCACCACGCCGCTGGTACGCAACGCGGACGGCGTGCTGGAGGCGGCGAGCTGGCCCGAGGCGCTGGAGGCCGCGGCCGCCGGGCTCTCCGCCGCGCGCGGCAGGACCGGTGTCCTCACCGGCGGGCGGCTGACCGTCGAGGACGCCTACGCGTACAGCAAGTTCGCGCGGGTCGCCCTCGCCACCAACGACATCGACTTCCGGGCCCGGGTCCACAGCGCCGAGGAGGCCGACTTCCTCGCCGCGCGGGTGGCCGGGCGCGGACGCGACCTGGACTCCAGCGGGGTCACCTACACCGCGCTGGAGAAGGCCTCGGCCGTCCTGCTCGCCGGGTTCGAGTCGGAGGAGGAGGCGCCCGGCGTCTTCCTGAGGCTGCGCAAGGCCCACCGCAAGCACGGCCAGCGGACGTTCGCGCTCGCCTCGCACGCGACCCGCGGCCTGGAGAAGGCCGGTGGCACGCTGCTCCCCGCCGCGCCCGGCACGGAGACCGAGTGGCTGGACGCCCTCGCGGGCGGGGTCGGCCTGGAGGGTGACGGCGCCGTCGCGGCCGAGGCGCTGCGCGGCGAACACACCGTGATCGTGGTGGGCGAGCGGCTCGCCGCGGTGCCCGGCGGTCTCACCGCCGCCGTACGCACCGCCGCCGCGACCGGCGCCTCGCTCGTGTGGATCCCCCGCAGGGCGGGCGAACGCGGCGCGATCGAGGCGGGCGCGATCCCGTCGCTGCTGCCAGGCGGCCGCCCGGCGACCGACCCGCGGGCCCGCGAGGAGGTGGCGTCCCTGTGGGGCGTCGCCGAACTCCCCTCCCGCTTCGGCCGCGACACCGGCCAGATCGTGGAGGCCGCGGCCACCGGCGAACTGGGCGCGCTGCTCGTGGCCGGTGTCGACCCCGAGGACCTGCCCGACCCGGCGGCCGCGCTGCGGGCGCTGGACGAGGTCGGGTTCCTGGTCTCGCTGGAGCTGCGGCCCGGCGCGGTGACCGAGCGCGCCGACGTGGTGCTCCCGGTGGCGGCCGTCGCTGAGAAGGCCGGGACCTTCCTCAACTGGGAGGGCAGGGCGCGGATGTTCGAGGCCGCGCTCAAGCCCGAGCAGATGCCGAGGACGCTCTGCCCGACCGACGCGCGGGTGCTGCACATGCTGGCGGACGCCCTCGACGTCCACCTGGGGCTGCCGGACCTGCGCTCGGCCCGCCGCGAACTCGACCGCCTGGGCGGCTGGGAGGGCGGCCACGCCGAGGACCCGCGGGCCACGTCCCGTCCGGTGCCCCGGCCCGGCGACGGCGAGGCGGTCCTCGCGGGCCACCGGATGCTGCTCGACCGGGGCAGGCTCCAGGAGGGCGACGAGGCGCTGGCCGGCACCCGGCACGCCGCGGTCGCCCGCCTCTCCCCGGTGACCGCCGCCGAGTCCGGGGTGAAGGACGGCGACCTGCTCGCCGTCACCGGTCCCGCCGGCACCACCGAACTCCCGCTGGTCGTCACCGAGATGCCCGACCGGGTCGTGTGGGTGCCGCTCGACTCCGTCGGCCGTGGCGTCCACGCCGACACCGGGGCCCAGCCCGGCGGACTCGTCCGGATCGGTCCGGCCGCCCCCGGCTCGCACGTCGTGACTACGGAGGTAGGAGAGTGACCGGCCTCGCCCAACTCGCCGCCGCACCGAGGGAGACCGTCCTCGCAGCCGAGGACCTCTCGATGTTCGGCACGGACCCCTGGTGGCTCGTCGTCGTCAAGGCGGTGTTCTGCTTCGCGTTCCTGATGGTGACCGTGCTCTTCTCCATCGTGTGGGAGCGCAAGGTCGTCGCCTGGATGCAGTTGCGCATCGGGCCCAACCGGCACGGCCCCTGGGGGATGCTCCAGTCGCTCGCCGACGGCGTGAAGCTGATGCTCAAGGAAGACGTCGTCGTCAAGCGGGCCGACAAGGTCGTCTACATCCTGGCGCCGATCGTGGCCGCCGCGCCGGCCTTCATGGCCATCGCGGTGATCCCGTTCGGCCCGGCCGGCAACGAGGTCTCGATCTTCGGCCACCGGACGACGATGCAGCTGACCGACCTGCCGATCGCGATGCTGTACATCCTCGCGGTGGCGTCCGTCGGCATCTACGGCATCGTGCTGGCCGGCTGGTCCTCCGGGTCGACGTACCCCCTGCTCGGCGGCCTGCGCTCCTGCGCCCAGATGATCAGCTACGAGATCGCGATGGGTGCCGCCTTCGCCTCGGTGTTCCTCTTCTCCGGCTCGATGTCGACCTCGGAGATCGTGGCGGCCCAGGAGGACCGCTGGTTCGTGCTGCTGCTGCCGGTCTCCTTCATCATCTACATCGTCACGATGGTCGGTGAGACCAACCGCGCCCCGTTCGACATGCCGGAGTCCGAGGGCGACCTCGTCGGCGGCTTCAACACCGAGTACTCCTCGATCAAGTTCGCGATGTTCATGCTCGCGGAGTACGTCAACATGGTCACCGTCTCGGCGGTCTCCGTGACCCTGTTCCTGGGCGGCTGGCGGGCCCCGTACCCGATCAGCACCTTCTGGGAGGGCGCGAACCACGGCTGGTGGCCGATGCTCTGGTTCGTCGTCAAGGTGCAGCTGCTCCTCTTCTTCTTCATTTGGCTGCGCGGCACCCTGCCCCGTGTCCGCTACGACCAGCTGATGAAGCTCGGCTGGAAGGTCCTGATCCCGGTCTCGGTGGTCTGGCTGATGATGGTCGCCACCGTCCGGGCCATGAACAACGAGGGCTACGACTACTCCAGGATCCTGCTGTACGTCGCCGGGGCCGTGATCGCGGTCCTGCTGGTCTCGTTCGTCGCCGACGTCTTCCGGGACAGGAAGACCAAGGCGGCCGAGGAGGCCGCCGGACCCGAGCCCGCCTTCGACCCCATGGCCGGTGGATACCCGGTGCCGCCGCTGCCCGGCCAGACGCTGCCGCCGGTGCCGCGCCGTACCCCGCGCCGCGAGCGGGAGCTCGTTGTCAGTGGCGGACCGGACACTCGGAGTGACGACCTCGTGAGTGACGGAAGTTCGAGTGACGGAAGGGAGGCCGACGGTGTCTGAGTCATCGGAACCCTCTGGGGAGAAGTTCCAGAACCCCGTGGCCGGCTTCGGCGTGACCTTCAAGGCCATGTTCAGGAAGCGGCTCACCGAGCAGTACCCGGAGACGCAGAAGGTCACCGCGCCGCGCTTCCACGGCCGGCACCAGCTCAACCGCCACCCGGACGGGCTGGAGAAGTGCGTCGGCTGCGAACTCTGCGCGTGGGCCTGCCCGGCGGACGCCATCTACGTGGAGGGCGCGGACAACACCGACGAGGAGCGCTACTCCCCCGGGGAGCGCTACGGCCGCGTCTACCAGATCAACTACGCGCGCTGCATCCTGTGCGGACTCTGCATCGAGGCGTGCCCCACCCGGGCACTCACGATGACCAACGAGTTCGAGCTGGCCAACACCACCCGCGAGAGCCTCATCTACACCAAGGACGAGCTGCTCGCGGGGCTGGAGGAAGGCATGGTCGACAGCCCGCACGCGATCTTCCCCGGCATGGACGAGCAGGACTACTACCGGGGCCTGGTCACCGAGGCCGCCCCCGGCACCGAGCGCCAGACCGCCGTCTCCAAGGGAGAAGCGGACAAGGAGGTGGACGCGTGAGCACCACCCTGGCCGCGGCCACCGCCACCTCGACCGGCGAGGCCGTGCAGTTCTGGATCCTCGGCACCGTCGCCGTCATCGGGGCCCTCTCCACGGTCCTGATGAAGAAGGCCGTGCACAGCGCGCTGTCGCTCGCCGGCACCATGATCGTGCTGGCGGTCTTCTACCTCGCCAACGGCGCCTACTTCCTCGGCATCGTCCAGGTCGTCGTCTACACCGGCGCGATCATGATGCTGTTCCTCTTCGTGGTCATGCTCGTCGGCGTCACCGCGGCGGACTCCCTGAAGGAGACGCTCAAGGGCCAGCGCTGGCTGGCCGCCGCCTGCGGACTCGGCTTCGGCATCCTGCTGATCGCCGGGATCGGGCAGGCGTCGATCAGCTCCTTCAACGGCCTCGGCGCCGCCAACGCCCAGCACGGCGGCAACGTCGAAGGGCTCGCCAACCTCATCTTCACCAAGTACGTCTTCGCCTTCGAGATCACCGGCGCCCTGCTGATCACGGCGACCGTCGGGGCGATGCTGCTCACCCACCGCGAGCGCACCGAGCGGGCCCGCACGCAGCGCGAGCTCTCCACCGAGCGGGTGCGCAGCAGCCACGTCCCGCCGCTCCCCGCACCCGGTGTGTATGCCCGGCACAACGCCGTGGACATCGCGGGACTGCTGCCCGACGGCAGCCCGTCCGAGCTCACCGTCATGGGGACGCTGCGCCGGCGCGGCCAGATCCGCGACGTGTCCAGCGAGTCGCTCGCCGACCTCAAGGCGCTCGAACAGCGCTCGGCGGAGCGGCTCGGCCGGGACCGCGGAACAGAACGTGACCACGCGGAAGAAGAGGAGGAGGTCGCCAAGTGAATCCGGTCAACTACCTCTACCTCGCGGCCCTTTTGTTCACGATCGGCGCCTCCGGCGTCCTGATCAGGCGGAACGCGATCGTGGTGTTCATGTGCATCGAGCTGATGCTCAACGCCTGCAACCTCACGCTCGTCGCCTTCTCCCGGATGCACGGCAACCTCGACGGCCAGATCATCGCGTTCTTCACGATGGTCGTCGCCGCCGCCGAGGTCGTCATCGGGCTCGCGATCATCGTGTCGCTGTTCCGCTCCCGCCACTCGGCCTCGGTCGACGACGCCAGCCTGATGAAGCTGTAAGGGGTCGGAATCGTGGAAAACCTGATTGCGCTGCTGGTCGCGGCGCCCCTGCTCGGAGCGGCGGTCCTGCTCTGCGGTGGCCGCCGGCTGGACCGGAGCGGACACTGGATCGGCACACTGCTCGCCGCCGCCTCGTTCGCCGTCGGCGTGGTGCTCTTCACCGACATGCTGGGCAAGGGCGCCGAGGACCGCGCCCTGCACCAGACGCTGTTCAGCTGGATCCCCGTCGAGGGGTTCCAGGCCGATGTGGCCTTCCAGCTGGACCAGTTGTCGATGACGTTCGTCCTGCTGATCACGGGTGTGGGCACGCTGATCCACATCTACTCCATCGGTTACATGGAGCACGACGAGCGCCGCCGCCGCTTCTTCGGCTATCTGAACCTCTTCCTCGCGGCGATGCTGATCCTCGTCATCGCCGACAACTACCTGCTGCTGTACGTCGGGTGGGAGGGCGTGGGCCTGGCCTCGTACCTGCTCATCGGCTTCTGGCAGCACAAGCCCAGCGCGGCCACCGCCGCGAAGAAGGCCTTCCTGGTCAACCGGGTCGGCGACATGGGCCTGTCCATCGCCATCATGCTGATGTTCACCACCTTCGGCACGTTCGCCTTCGGGCCGGTGCTGGAGGCGACGGGGGACACGAGCGAGGGCAAGCTCACCGCGATCGGCCTGATGCTGCTGCTCGCCGCCTGCGGCAAGTCGGCCCAGGTGCCCCTGCAGTCCTGGCTCGGTGACGCGATGGAGGGCCCGACCCCGGTCTCCGCCCTCATCCACGCCGCCACCATGGTCACCGCCGGTGTCTACCTCATCGTCCGGTCCGGCGCGATCTTCAACGCCGCCCCCGACGCCCAGCTGGTCGTCGCGATCGTGGGTGCGGTCACGCTGATCTTCGGTGCGATCGTCGGTTGCGCCAAGGACGACATCAAGAAGGCCCTCGCCGGTTCGACGATGTCGCAGATCGGCTACATGGTCCTGGCCGCCGGGCTCGGCCCCATCGGATACGTCTTCGCGATCATGCACCTGGTGACGCACGGCTTCTTCAAGGCCGGGCTCTTCCTCGGGGCCGGTTCGGTCATGCACGGCATGAACGACGAGGTCGACATGCGGAGGTACGGCGGGCTGCGGAAGTACATGCCCGTCACCTTCGTGACCTTCGGCCTCGGGTACCTCGCGATCATCGGCTTTCCCGGTCTGTCCGGCTTCTTCTCCAAGGACAAGATCATCGAGGCGGCCTTCGCCAAGGGCGGCACCGAGGGCTGGATCCTCGGTTCGGTCGCCCTGCTGGGCGCCGCGATCACCGCGTTCTACATGACGCGCGTGATGCTGATGACCTTCTTCGGCGAGAAGCGCTGGCAGCCCGACGCGCAGGGCCACGAGCCGCACCCGCACGAGTCACCGAAGTCCATGACGATCCCGATGATCGTGCTGGCCTTCGGATCGGTCTTCGCGGGAGGGTTCTTCTCCGTCGGCGACCGCTTCCTGCACTGGCTGGAGCCCGTCACCGGACACGACCACGGACACGCCCCGGTCAGCGCCACCACCGTCACCGCCGCCACCATGGTGGTGCTGGTGATCGGCGTCGCCATCGCCTGGGCGATGTACGGGCGCAGGCCCGTCCCGGCCGTCGCCCCGCGCGGTTCACTGCTCACCAGGGCGGCCCGCCGCGACCTCCTCCAGGACGACTTCAACCACGTGGTCCTGGTCCGCGGCGGCGAGCACCTCACCCGCTCCCTGGTCTACGTCGACCACTCCCTGGTCGACGGTGTCGTCAACGGCACGGCCGCCTCGATGGGCGGGCTCTCCGGCCGGCTGCGCAGGCTGCAGAACGGCTACGCCCGCTCCTACGCGGTCTCGATGTTCGGCGGTGCGGCGGTCCTCATCGCCGCGACCCTGCTGATGAGGGCGGTCTGATCACATGTCCTTTCCCCTCCTGACAGCGACCGCGGTCCTCCCGGCGGTCGGCGCGATCGCCACGGCCGCCGTCCCGGCGGCCCGGCGCACCGCGGCCAAGTGGCTCGCGCTGGTGGTGTCACTGGCCACGCTCGTCCTGGCCGGAATCGTCTTCGCCCGCTTCGAACCGGGCGGCGACCGCTACCAGCTCACCGAATCGCACGCCTGGATCAAGGACTTCGGCGTCCGCTACGAACTGGGCGTCGACGGCATCGGGGTGGCGCTCCTCGCGCTGACCGCGCTGCTGATCCCCTTCGTGATCCTGGCCGGCTGGCACGACGCCGACCCCCTGGAGACCAACTCCAGCCGCTGGCGCCCCACCCAGGGCTTCTTCGCCCTGATCCTCATGGTCGAGGCCATGGTGATCATGTCGTTCGTCGCCACCGACGTGTTCCTCTTCTACATCCTCTTCGAAGCCATGCTCATCCCGATGTACTTCCTCATCGGCGGCTTCGGGGACCGGGCGCACTCCGGCAGCGACGAGAACGCCGCGGCGCAGCGCAGCTACGCCGCGGTGAAGTTCCTGCTCTACAACCTGGTCGGCGGCCTGATCATGCTGGCCGCCGTCATCGGGCTGTACGTCGTCGCGGGGAGCTTCTCCCTCTCCGAGATCGCCGAGGCCCGGGCCAACGGCTCGCTGGACATGGCGACCTCCACCGAGCGGTGGCTCTTCCTCGGGTTCTTCTTCGCCTTCGCGGTGAAGGCCCCGCTCTGGCCGCTGCACACCTGGCTGCCCAACGCCATGGGCGAGGCGACCACCCCGGTCGCCGTGCTCATCACCGCGGTCGTCGACAAGGTCGGCACCTTCGCGATGCTCCGCTTCTGCCTCCAGCTCTTCCCGGAGGCCAGCAAGTGGGCCACGCCGGTGATCATCGTCCTGGCGCTGGTCTCCATCGTCTACGGCGCGCTGCTCGCGGTGGGCCAGCGGGACATCAAGCGGCTCATCGCCTACGCGTCGATCTCGCACTTCGGCTTCATCATCCTCGGGATCTTCGCGATGACGAGCCAGGGCCAGTCGGGCGCCACGCTCTACATGGTCAACCACGGGATCTCGACGGCCGCCCTGATGCTGGTCGCGGGATTCCTGATCACCCGGCGCGGCTCCCGGCTCATCGCCGACTACGGCGGGGTACAGAAGGTGGCGCCCGTCCTGGCGGGCACCTTCCTCATCGGCGGTCTCGCCACCCTGTCGCTGCCCGGTCTCGCCCCGTTCGTCAGCGAGTTCCTGGTCCTGGTCGGCGCGTTCAGCGCGTATCCGGTGGCGGGCATCATCGCGACCACCGGCATCGTGCTGGCCGCGCTCTACGTCCTCGTCCTCTACCAGCGGACGATGACGGGCCCGGTCAAGGAGGGCGTCGGGAGCATGCCCGACCTCCGCGTCCGTGAGCTGGCGGTGGCCATCCCGCTGATCGCCGTGCTGATCTTCCTGGGCGTCTTCCCGAAGCCGCTCACCGACGTCGTCAACCCGGCGGTGCAGCACACCATGCAGGACGTACAGAAGAAGGACCCCCAGCCCGAGGTGGAGGCCGCCAAGTGAGCGCAACAGCTGTCCACAGCCTGTGGACGACGGCGGGCGGGGTGGTGACGGCCGCCCCGGGCGACAGGTTCACCGCCCCGACCATCGAGTACGCCCAGCTGGCCCCGGTCCTCATCGTGGTCGGCGCCGCCGTCCTCGGAATCCTGGTGGAGGCCTTCGTCCCGCGACGGGCCCGCTACACCACCCAGGTGTTCCTGACCGTCGTCGCGATCGCGGCCGCCTTCGCCGCCGTGATCGGGCTCGCCGCGGACGGGTACGCCACGAAGAACGCGCACATCGCCGCGATGGGCGCGGTGGCCGTCGACGGACCCGCCCTGTTCCTGCAGGGCACCATCCTGCTGGTCTCGATGGTCTCCGTCTTCACCTTCGCGGAACGCCGGCTCGACCCGGCCGCGCACGGCAACAGGGTGGACTCCTTCGCCGCCCAGGCCGGGTCCGTCCCCGGCAGCGACAGCGAGAAGGCCGCGGTCAAGGCCGGGTTCACCACGACAGAGGTCTTCCCGCTGGCCCTCTTCTCCGTGGCGGGCATGCTGGTCTTCCCCGCCGCCAACGACCTGCTGACGCTGTTCGTGGCGCTGGAGGTCTTCTCCCTGCCGCTCTACCTCCTGTGCGCCGTCGCCCGCCGCAAGCGGCTGATGTCGCAGGAGGCCGCGGTGAAGTACTTCCTGCTCGGCGCGTTCTCCTCGGCCTTCCTGCTCTTCGGGATCGCCCTGCTCTACGGCTACGCGGGCACCGTCTCGTACGCCGGCATCGCGAACGTCGTCGACGGCACGGTCCAGCAGATCGACCCCGCCCTCGCCGACACCATGGGCAACGACGCACTGCTGCTCATCGGTGGCGCGATGATCCTCATGGGCCTGCTCTTCAAGGTCGGCGCCGTCCCCTTCCACATGTGGACCCCGGACGTCTACCAGGGCGCCCCGACCCCGGTCACCGGCTTCATGGCAGCCGCCACCAAGGTCGCCGCCTTCGGCGCCCTGCTGCGCCTGCTGTACGTGGTGCTGCCGGGGCTCACCTGGGACCTGCGGCCCGTCATGTGGGGTGTCGCGATCGTCACGATGCTGGGCGGGGCGGTCGTCGCGATCACCCAGACCGACATCAAGCGGCTCCTGGCCTACTCCTCGATCGCGCACGCCGGCTTCATCCTGGCCGGTGTGATCGCGGCCAGCCCCGAGGGCATCTCGTCCGTCCTCTTCTACCTGGCCGTCTACTCCTTCGTGACCGTCGGCGCCTTCGCCGTGGTCACGCTGGTGCGCGACGCGGGCGGGGAGGCGACGCACCTGTCGAAGTGGGCGGGGCTGGGCCGTCGCTCGCCGCTGACCGCGGCGGTCTTCGCGGTGTTCCTGCTCTCCTTCGCCGGCATCCCGCTCACCTCCGGCTTCTCCGGGAAGTTCGCCGTGTTCAAGGCGGCCGCGGACGGCGGCGCGAGCGGGCTGGTGATCGTCGGTGTGATCTCGTCGGCGATCGCCGCGTTCTTCTACATCCGGGTCATCGTCCTGATGTTCTTCAGCGAGCCGAAGGCGGACGGCCCCACGGTCGCCGTCCCCTCCCCGCTGACGATGACCACCATCGCCGTGGGGGTCGCCGCGACCCTGGTGCTGGGCCTCGCGCCGCAGTACTTCCTCGACCTGGCGAGCCAGGCGGGGGTCTTCGTGCGGTAGCCCGCACACCCAGTGGTGCGCACGCCGGACGGGCCTGGAAAGTCAAGCCCGTCCGGCGTTGTCGTACCCGGCGCCTATGGTTGCGGTGACGGGTGAAGTCGGACGGACGGGCGCGACCATGAGTGTGACCACCGAGAGCGCTGCGCAGCAGACGCTCCACCGGGTGTTCGGGTACGAGGCGTTCCGCGGCGAGCAGGGCGCGGTCATCGAGCACGTCGTCGGCGGCGGCGACGCGGTCGTCCTCATGCCCACCGGCGGCGGAAAGTCCCTCTGCTACCAGATCCCCGCCCTGGTCAGGCCGGGTACGGGCGTCGTGGTCTCCCCGCTGATCGCCCTCATGCAGGACCAGGTGGACGCGCTGCGCGCGCTCGGTGTCCGCGCCGGCTTCATGAACTCCACGCAGGACTTCGACGAGCGCCGCTCGATGGAGGCCCAGTTCCTCGCGGGCGAGCTCGACATCCTCTATCTGGCGCCCGAGCGGCTGCGCCTGGACTCGACACTCTCCCTGCTGGCCAGGGGCGAGATCTCCGTCTTCGCCATCGATGAGGCGCACTGCGTGGCCCAGTGGGGCCATGACTTCCGCCCCGACTACCTGGCCCTGTCGGTGCTGGGGGAGCGCTGGCCCGGCGTCCCCCGCATCGCGCTGACGGCGACGGCCACCGACGCCACGCACCGGGAGATCACCCAGCGCCTCGCCATGCCCGAGGCCAGGCACTTCGTGGCCAGCTTCGACCGGCCGAACATCCAGTACCGCATCGTGCCGAAGGCCGACCCGAAGAAGCAGCTGCTCACCTTCCTCCAGGAGGAACACGCGGGGGACGCCGGCATCGTCTACTGCCTCTCGCGCAACTCCACGGAGAAGACCGCCGAGTACCTCAGCCGCCACGGCATCGAGGCCGTCCCGTACCACGCGGGTCTCGACGCCTCGACGCGCGCCGCGCACCAGGCCCGCTTCCTGCGCGAGGAGGGCCTGGTCGTCGTCGCGACCATCGCGTTCGGCATGGGCATCGACAAGCCCGACGTACGCTTCGTCGCCCACCTCGACCTGCCGAAGTCCGTCGAGGGGTACTACCAGGAGACCGGCCGCGCCGGCCGCGACGGGGCGCCGTCCACCGCCTGGATGGCGTACGGACTCCAGGACGTCGTGCAGCAGCGCAAGCTGATCCAGGGCGGTGAGGGCGACGAGGCCTTCCGGCGCCGTGCGGCCTCGCACCTCGACTCGATGCTGGCGCTCTGCGAGACGGTCCGCTGCCGCCGCGCCCAGCTGCTGACGTACTTCGGACAGGAGCCCGGCGAGCAGGCCTGCGGCAATTGCGACACCTGCCTCACCCCGCCCGAGACCTGGGACGGCACGGTCGTCTCCCAGAAGCTGCTGTCGACGGTGGTCCGGCTGAAGCGCGAGCGGAACCAGAAGTTCGGGGCCGGTCAGATCATCGACATCCTGCTGGGCCGGAAGACCGCGAAGACCATCCAGTTCGACCACGACCAGCTCTCGGTCTTCGGCATCGGCGAGGAGCTGGCCGAGGCGGAGTGGCGGGGTGTGGTGCGTCAGCTGCTGGCCCAGGGGCTGCTGGCGGTCGAGGGCGAGTACGGCACGCTCGTGCTGACCGAGGAGAGCGGCTCCGTGCTCGGGCGGGAGCGCGAGGTGCTGCTGCGCAAGGAGCCGAAGCGGCCGACGTCCCGGTCCGGGTTCTCCGCCAAGGGCGGCAAGGGCAAGGCGGCCGTGGCCGACCTGCCGGAATCCGCGGTCCCGGTCTTCGAGGCGCTGCGGGCGTGGCGCGGGGCGACCGCGAAGGAGCAGGGCGTCCCGGCGTATGTGATCTTCCATGACGCGACCCTGCGGGAGATCGCCACCCTGCATCCGGCCACCCTGGGAGAGCTGGGCGGGGTCAGCGGCCTCGGCGAGAAGAAGCTCGCGACCTACGGCGAGGGGGTGCTGGAGGTGCTGGCCGGGCTGGGCGCGGCCGCCGGCCCGGGCGCCGGACAGGAGACCGCTGTCGTGCGGGAGGCGGCGCCCGCCTCCGAGAGCGCGGGCGGCGACACTGAGTTCGGCTGGGACGAGGAACCGCCCGAGTTCGAGTGAGTCAGGAGCTCACGGGGTCTCGGCGCCCCGGCGCCGTGCCGTGACGGCGGTGAGGTCCAGATCGATGTCGAACGGCACGGACACCTTCATGCGGTCGTGGAAGATGCCGGTGGAGGTGTACGCCCCGGTGGCGGGTTCCAGTTCGAAGACGTAGACCACGGCGCGGCCGTCGTGGTTCTCCACCCGCCAGAAGTGCGGGATCTTCGCGCGGGCGTACTTCACCGGCTTGGTCTCCCGGTCCCTCGACCGGGACTCCGGGGAGACGACCTCGATGGCCAGCCGCACCGACTCGGCGGGGAAGCGGGTCTGCTCCGGGTCCTGGATGACCTCGCCGTTCACGATGATCACATCCGGCTCGGGCCGGTTGTAACGGTCGATGTCGATGGTGAACTCGCGCACCACCTCCAGCTCGGTAGGCGCGAGTGACTGCAACTGCCAGTTGAAGAAGTCGACCGCCCGTGAATGGAACAGCGTCTGCGGACCCACGAAAACCAGGCTCCCGTCGATCAGCTCCGTGTGCGGAGGCAGATTCGGGAGTGTGTCCAGGTCATCGGCGGTCCAGCCGCCCACGGGCGGAACCGCCCACCTCGGCTCGGGGGCCTCGGGTTCGATGCTCATCAGTGCTCCCATGGGACGAAGCCTCGCGGGCCTGTTCAGCGTATCGGCAGAAATCGGGAGGAGACCCCCGAACGTGTGAACGTCTCCCGTGTCGCTGA
Organism: Streptomyces sp. NPDC059166; assembly: GCF_042755185.1. NCBI lineage: Bacteria > Bacillati > Actinomycetota > Actinomycetes > Kitasatosporales > Streptomycetaceae > Streptomyces > Streptomyces sp. NPDC059166. Next base: position 220,865 of record NZ_JBHZCI010000004.1, read on the forward strand.
CCATGTGCCCCGCGTGCCCCCGGCACCGGTGCGGCCGCGCATGCCGCCGCACCGGCCCCGAGGCGTCAGGACGCGGCCGTGATCCGGCCCGTGACCTCGCCCAGCCCGACCCGGGTGCCGTGCGGCCCCGGTGCCCAGGCGGTGAGGGTGACGGTGTCGCCGTCCTCCAGGAAGGTCCGCTTGCCGTCGGGGAGTTCCAGCGGGTCGCGGCCGTTCCAGGTGAGCTCCAGCAGGGAGCCGCGCTGGGCGGGCTCCGGGCCGCTGACCGTGCCCGACCCGTACAGGTCGCCGGTGCGCAGCGAGGCGCCGTTCACCGTCATCTGCGCCAGCTGCTGCGCGGCCGTCCAGTACATCGAGGAGAACGGCGGCTCGGCGACCGTCTCGCCGTTGATCACGACGGAGATCCGGATGTCGAAGCCGCCCGGCTCCTCCGCCTCGGAGTCGTCCAGGTAGGGGAGGAGCGGGAAGTCCCGGGCGGGCGGTGCCGTGCGCGCCTGGTCCAGGGCCTCCAGCGGGGTCACCCACGCCGAGACGGAGGTCGCGAAGGACTTGCCGAGGAAGGGGCCCAGCGGCACGTACTCCCAGGCCTGGATGTCCCGTGCCGACCAGTCGTTGAGCAGGCAGAGCCCGAAGACGTGCTCACGGAAGTCGCCCAGCGCCACCGGGGAGCCCTGCTCCGACGGGACGCCCACGACGAAGCCGACCTCGGCCTCGATGTCCAGCTTCACCGACGGCCCGAAGACGGGGGCCGGGTCGGTGGGCGCCTTGCGCTGACCGGAGGGGCGCACCACATCCGTGCCGGACACCACGACGGTGCCGGCCCGGCCGTGGTAACCGATCGGCAGGTGCTTCCAGTTGGGGGTGAGGGCGTCCCCGTCGGGGCGGAAGATCTTCCCCACGTTGGTGGCGTGGTGCTCGCTGGCGTAGAAGTCGACGTAGTCGGCGACCTCGTACGGCAGGTGCAGGGTGACCGAGTCGAGGGGGTGCAGCAGCGGCTCTATGTCGGGGCGGTGCGCCGGGACCGTCACCCAGGCGGTCAGGGCCCGCCGCACATCGCTCCAGGCGGTACGGCCCGCCGCCAGGAGCGGCATCAGGCTGGGCTGGGCCAGCAGTTGCGCGTAGGGCGATCCCAGCGCGTGGGCGGCCGCGCCGGCGTCCAGTACATGGTCGCCGACGCGGACGCCGACCCTGCGGTCCGCAGGCTGCCCCGGGGTGGAGAACACGCCGTACGGAAGGTTGTGCGGACCGAAGGGGTCGCCCTCGGCCAGATCGAGCGGACTGCTCTGCTCGGGCATCTGTTGCTGCCTCGCTTTCCAGGTGGCTTGAGGACACGTTACGTCGGCGCCGATCTCCGGCGGCAGTGCCTCAAGTCGTCGTGATGCCCGGAAAGTTACGCGATGCCCCAGCTCGCTCCCGCTCTCCTCGTCCGGTCAGCCCGCCGTGCGGGGGATCCTCTTCTCCCAGGTGCGGTGGAAGACGATCTCCGACCCGTCCCGGCAGACGACCTCGTTGGAGGTGATGAAGTCGTCGGCGTCCGCACTGGTCTCCGACCGGGTCTCCACCCGTACGTCCCAGGACATCTCCGGCCGGTGCAGCCGGATCGTCCAGTCCGAACGCGCCCTGGCGGACAGCGGGTCGTCCTGCTGGATGGTGTACGTCTCCAGCGCGTCCTCGGTGAACTCCAGCCCGTCCGGGTAGACGCGCGTGCCGCCGTAGCGCGGGTCGACCTCCAGCCGCCACTCGCCCTTGGCGACGTCGCGGACCACCAGGCGCTCCGGACGCTGCTCGTCGAGGGTCTCGGGGAAGACGACGCCGAGCGGTTCCGCCTGCTCCGGTTCGCCGAAGGTGATGGAGGGGTCCTCGGTGTGCCGGCGCACGGGGAGTTCGACGAAGCTGCCGTCCGCCTGCAGGGTGAAGCCGGCGGAGCCCGCCTGAGGCCAGATCCACGGCCAGTACGAGGAGGAGACGGCGAGTCTGATCCGGTGGCCGGGCGGGAAGGTGTGCCCGATGCCGTTCAGCTCGAAGGTCACGTCCTCGGTCTCCCCGACGGGCCAGTCCTCGGAGCGGTCGCGGCCGTTGCGGGCCGCCAGGTTGAGTGCGCCACGGGTCACCAGGGTCGAGGATCCGTCCGGGGCGACGTCGCAGAGCCGGGCGATCGCCTGGCCGCGCGGTACGTCCATCCGGACACGCAGCCTGACCCGGGGGCGGCCGAGGATCTCGATGGGGGCGTCCTCCACCGGGAACTCGAAGCACACCGACTTGGCGTCCTCGTCCCGCTGGTCGGGAGGGAGGTCGGCGTCGTTGCCGAAGGGGAAGAACCGCCCCGCGTCCAGTCCGGTCTGCTGCGGTGAGTCGACCACCTGGGCGCCGCCCGCCAGGGCGTACGCCACCGTCCCGACGTTCTCGGACGGCCAGGTCGCGTCGCCGACCCAGCGGCCGGGCAGCGTCTCGTAGACGGTGGCCGGGCGGTGCGAGCCGCTGATCCAGGAGCGCAGCAGCGGCTCGTTCATCACCCCGGTGTCCTCGTCCTTGAGGTGCTGGTCCCACCAGCGGAGCGTCTCCTGGAGGAAGCCGATCGGAGGTCCGGGCGGCAGCCCCCGGTCCGGGTACTGATGGGACCACGGGCCGATCAGGCCGCGCACCTGCCCGGGGTCGAGGTGCTCGACCAGCCGCAGCACGGTGTCGCGGTACGGATCGTGCCAGCCGCCCACCGCCAGCACCTTCGCCTTGATCGCGCCGTAGTCCTCGCAGACGCTGCCGTGCTTCCAGTAATCGTCCCGTGTCTGGTGGCCCAGCCAGGTGTGGATGAAGGGCTCCACCTTCTCCAGGCGCCGCAGCCACATCTCGCGCCAGTCGTCGCCGACGTCCGCCGGGTCCGGGGGACGGGAGACGAACGCCAGCATGGTGGAGGCCCACGCGTGCATGTCGACGCCGAGGACGGAGCCGCCCATGTAATGGACGTCGTTGTCGTAGCGGTCGTCGGCCGAACAGACCGTGACGATCGCCTTCAGGGGCTCCGGTGCGAGCGCCGCGATCTGGAGCGAGTTGAAGCCGCCCCAGGAGATGCCGAACATGCCGACCTTGCCCGAGCACCACTCCTGCTGCGCCAGCCAGTTCACCACCGCGACACCGTCGGCCAGTTCCGTGGCGTCGTACTCGTCGCCCGGCATGCCCTCGCTGTTGCCGTGTCCGCGTACGTCGACCCGGACGGAGGCGTAGCCGTGTCCGGCGTACCAGGGGTGGCGCTGCCAGTCGCGTGGCGCCGTCCAGTCGCTCAGCCGGTAGGGCAGGTACTCCAGCAGGGCGGGCACCGGCTCGTCGGTGACCGGCCGCCAGATGCGGGCGTACAGCTGAGTGCCGTCCGACAGCGGGATGTAGAGGTCCTCGTGGGTGGTCTCGTACGGGAATTCGGTGCGGATGTGCATGGGGGGAACCTCAGTGGACGGGGTGCATCGTGCGCTTGAGCCAGGGGGCGGCTGCGATGACGGCCACGCCGGCCACCACCGCGATTGCGCCGTTGACACCGAAGTAGGCGGGGTTGGACACCTCGCCGTAGAGCTTCACGATCTGTGCCTGGATGCCGTTGGCGAGGGCCAGCGACAGGAACCAGAGGGCCATCGTCTGGCTCGCGAACGCCTTGGGGGCGAGCTTGGTGGTGGCGGACATCCCGGAGGTCTCCAGGAGGATGTCGCCGAGACCGAGCAGCAGATACGAGCCGACGATCCACCAGGCGGCCATCTTGTAGCTGTCGTCGGCGTGCCCGGAGGTCGGCAGGACCATCAGCAGGAAGGACAGACCGCCGAGGATCACCCCGATCGCGATCTTGTTGGACGCGTGCGGCTGCCGGGGCCCCATCCGGGCCCAGACCGCCGCCACCACGGGCGCCAGCGCGACCTCGAAGGCGCCGAGGGCGGAGGCGTACCAGCTCGCGGGGAAGTGGAAGCCGAAGATCTCGGTGCGGGCGTTGGTCGACGCCAGCAGCATCATCGTCGAGTAGGCCTGGAAGAGGATGAAGTTGAAGACGACCGAGGCCAGGAAGAGCACGACGTACGGGCGTAGCCTGCCGCGCTCCTCGGAGGTCACCCGGGGGCTCCTGAACATCACGGCGAAGTAGACGACGGGCGCGATCACCGAGATGACGGTGAGTACGTCGACGAAGCGGTCCATCGTGAGCCAGCCCGCCAAGGCCAGGGCGGTGGCCACCACGGCGACCAGCACCGCTCCGGCCACGATCATCAGCACGGCCCGGCGCATCGCCGCCGGGGCGAGTGCGAATTCGGCCGCGTGCTTTCGCCCGGCCAGGTGACGGCGGCCCAGGACGTACTGGATCAGGCCGAGCGTCATGCCGAACGCGGCGGCCGAGAAGCCCCAGTGCCAGCTCGCGTGGTCGCCGAGCCAGCCGGTGATCAGCGGACCGGCGAAGGCCCCGATGTTGATGCCCATGTAGTACAGGGCGAAGCCGGCGTCACGGCGCTCGTCCTCGGTGCGGTAGAGCTTGCCGACCATGGAGGCCACGTTGGGCTTGAGCAGGCCCGTTCCGGCGCTGATCAGCCCCAGCCCCACCCAGGTCATCGTGGCGGTGGGGACGGCCATGGCGTAGTGGCCGCAGGCGATGAGGATGCCGCCGTACAGGACGGCGCGGTACGACCCCAGGATGCGGTCGGCCAGCCAGCCTCCCGCCACGGAGACCAGGTAGACGAGGGTGCCGTAGGCGGCCGAGACCGAGGCCGCGGTGCCGGGGTCCATGCCCAGGCCGCCGTTCGCGACCGTGTCCGCGAAGTACAGGACCAGGATCGCCTGCATCCCGAGGAAGGAGAACCGCTCCCACACCTCCAGCCCCGACAGGGTCATCAGACCCCGCGGCTGGCCGAAGAAGGCGCGGTCGTCCTCGGGCGGTGGCTGTGCCGGTTCGAGACCGGTCGTTGTGTGGGACAAAGCGAAAACTCCTGATCGTATGAGCTGATGCCGAACATACCGGCGGTGGCGGGAAGGCGCCCACGGTGATCCAAAGGGGACCGGATACGCTGAGTTGAGTGAGGACAACGACACATCGACATTCCGTGTGATCGTCAGCAGACAGGAGATCCCCTCGTGACCGTCGTCGGGCCGTTCGGGCTGAGCGTGCGGGACCAGGCACTTGAGGCCGATGTCCAGGCCGGTTTGGCCGCTGTCGAGGCGGGGCTCCTGGACGCCACCAAGAGCGAGGTCCCGTTCATCACGGAGGCCGCGCAGCACCTCGTGAGCGCGGGGGGCAAGCGTTTCCGGCCACTCCTGGTGATGCTCGCCGCCCAGTTCGGCGACCCCGACGCCCCGGGAGTCGTGCCCTCCGCCGTGGTCGTCGAGCTCACGCACCTGGCGACGCTGTACCACGACGACGTGATGGACGAGGCGGACGTGCGGCGCGGTGTGGACAGCGCCAACACCCGCTGGGGGAACTCCGTCGCCGTCCTCACCGGCGACTTCCTCTTCGCCCGCGCCTCGCACATCCTGGCCGACCTCGGGCCCGAGGCCGTCCGCATCCAGGCGGAGGCGTTCGAGCGCCTGGTCACCGGCCAGATCCTGGAGACGGCCGGCCCGCGCGACGGACGCGACCCCGTCGACCACTACATGGACGTGCTGAGCGGCAAGACCGGCTCGCTCGTCGCCGTGTCCGGCAGGTTCGGCGCCCTGATGGCCGGCGCCGACGAATCCGTCGTCGACATCCTCACCCAGTACGGCGAGCGCCTCGGTATCGCCTTCCAGCTCGCTGACGACGTCCTGGACATCGCCTCCGACAGCCACGAGTCGGGCAAGACGCCCGGCACCGACCTGCGCGAGGGCATCCCCACCCTGCCGGTACTCCATCTGCGTGCCCGGGCCGCCGCCGAGGGCCGTCCGGAGGACGAGGAGCTCGTGCGGCTGCTGGACGGAGACCTCGGCGACGACGCGGTCCTCGCCGAGGCACTGCGCCGGCTGCGCGCCCACCCGGCACTCGAACAGGCCCGCCGCGACACCGTGCGCTACGCCCAGGAGGCACGGGCCACGCTGGCACCGCTGCCCGAGTGCTACGCCAAGGCCGCGCTAGAAGAGCTCTGCGACGCCGTGGTGCACCGCGCCGGCTGACCGGGCCCCTGCGCACCGGCCTGCCACGGGACAGCCCCTAAGGGCTCGGTCCCGAGCGGCGTCGGCGGGTCATCCCGGAGAGGTACGCGCAGTTGCTCCCGAGGGCTGACGCTTGTACTCGCCCGATTTGGTCAGATGGTCAGTGTCCACTCCTGACCACATCGGGTGAGAATGGCGGCGGGGAGTGGGCACGTTCGACGGGATGGCAGCCGCCGACCACGGAGGTAGAGCACACATGGCACCGAACGACAGCGTGGAGACCGACGGCGAGGCCACGGGCACGGTCGTGGGCCGCCGGAAGGCGGCACGCTACATCGTCCCCTTCGCGGTGGCGGGAGTCGCGGCCGCGACGATCGGACTCGTCCCGGCACTGGCCGACTCCGGCGACCCGGAGCTGCCCGACATCACCGCCCAGGAACTCGTCGAGAAGATCGCGGCGTCGGACCAGGAGCAGCTCTCCGGCACGGTGAAGGTCAGCACCGACCTGGGGATCCCCTCCTTCGGCGGGCTCGCGGACTCCCTCTCGCAGGGCGCGGGGCAGGACGCCCCCGGCGCGTCCCCCGACGCCCGGCTGATGGAGCTGGCCTCGGGCACCCACACGCTCCGGGTGGCGGTCGACGGCCCCGACAAGCAGCGGCTCTCGATCCTCGGGGAGGGCTCCGAGTACAGCCTCGTCCACAACGGGGACGACGTCTGGGGATACGACAGCGAGAGCAACGAGGTCTACCACTCGCAGGCGACGGAGCACGGGAGCAAGGGCAAGGCCGAGGAGCGCGGCAGGCCCGAGGGCATGCCGGCCACCCCGAAGGACCTCGCCGAGGAGGCGCTCGACGCCGCGGACGGCACCACGTCGGTCACCGTCGGCGGCACGGCCCAGGTGGCGGGTCGCGACGCGTACAAGCTCGTGATCGAGCCGAAGCGGTCAGGCTCGACGATCGGGTCCGTCACGGTCGCGGTCGACGCCTCCACCGGCGTGCCGCTGAAGTTCACCCTCGCCCCGAGCAGCGGTGGCAAGGCCGTGGTCGACGCCGGTTTCACCCAGGTCGACTTCGCGAAGCCCGCCGCGTCCTCCTTCTCCTTCACCCCGCCCAAGGGGGCGGAGGTGACCGAGGCCGACGAGCTGAAGGCGAAGGACAAGGGCCCGGCGGCCGAGGGCCTGGGCGCGGTCGGGGGCCTCAAGGGCCTCGACGTGATCGGTGAGGGCTGGAACGCCGTCGCCGAGATCAAGGTCCCGGGCGGCTCCGGGATGCCCGCCCCGGGCTCCGGCGACGCACCCGCGCAGGCACGGCAGTTCCTCGACGCCTTCGGCGACAAGGTGACCGGCGACTTCGGCACCGGCACCGTCTTCAGGACGCGCCTGGTCAACGCGCTGCTGACGGACGACGGGACGGTCTACGTCGGAGCGGTGACCAAGGACGCGCTGGTCAAGGCGGCCGACACCGCCGAGTAGGACCCAGGGCACACAGCCGCCCCGTCGTACCCTCCGTACGGCGGGGCGGTCCGTGCGGGGCGCGGCCGACACGGCGGGACGGCACCGGGAGCACGCATGACCGAGACGACGGCGGCCACGGCCGGGCCGGGGGCGGGCCCCCGGCCCGGCACCGTGATCGAGACCCGTGGGCTGACCAAGCGGTACCGGGGCGGGCAGTTGGCCGTCGACGGACTCGACCTGGACGTCCCCGCCGGAAGCGTCTACGGCTTCCTCGGGCCCAACGGCTCCGGCAAGACCACCACGATCCGGATGCTCCTCGGGCTGATCGAACCGACCGCAGGAACCGCCCGGGTCCTGGGACAGCCCATGCCGGCCGCCTCCCGCACGGTGCTGCCGCGCGTCGGCGCGCTCATCGAGGGGCCCGCCCTGTACGGGTTCCTCACCGGGCGCGGCAACCTCGTGCGCTTCGACTCCGCCGACCCCACGGCCGATCCGCGCACCCGACGCGCCCGGGTGGAGAGCGCGCTGGAGCGGGTCGGGCTCGCGGCGGCGGCCGGCAGGAAGGCCCGGACGTACTCACTGGGGATGAAGCAGCGCCTCGGTCTGGCCGCGGCACTGCTCCGGCCGCGTGGACTGCTCGTACTGGACGAACCAACCAACGGGCTCGATCCGCAGGGCATGCGGGAGATCCGCGCCCTCGTCCGGGACCTGGCGGAGGAGGGCACCACGGTCTTCCTCTCCTCCCACCTGCTCGACGAGATCGAGCAGGTCTGCACCCACGCCGCGGTGATGGCCCGCGGCAGGCTCGTCGTCCAGGGCGCCGTCGGCGAACTCGTGGCCGGCTCTCGGGGCCGCCTCACCGTCACCACGCCCGACCCGGGTGACGCCGCCCGCGTCCTCGCCGCCCACGGGATCACGGGTCTCGTGACCGACGGCGACCGGATCGGCGCCGACGCGCCGCCGGGCGAGGTGGAGCTCGCGGACCTCAACGCGGCCCTGGTGCGCGCGGGTGTACGGGTGCGCGGCTTCGGGGTCGAACGGGCCTCGCTGGAGGACGCGTTCGTCGCACTCACCGGAGAGGGATTCGATGTCGCAGGCTGAACTCACGGTCGTACCCGGGTCCCGCGTACCGCCCCGGGCACTCTGGACGCTGGGAATCCTCCGCTCCGAGCTCGTCACCATGTTCCGCAGATGGCGCACCCTGGCCCTGCTCGGCGTCCTCGCGGCCGTGCCCGTGCTCGTGGGGACCGCCGTCAGGATCGAGACGGGCGACGGCGGGCAGGGAGGGCCGGGCGGAGGCGGTGGCCCGGCCTTCCTCTCCCAGATCACCGGCAACGGCCTCTTCCTCGTCTTCGCGGCACTCTCCGCGACCCTGCCCGTCTTCCTGCCGCTGGCCGTCGGGGTCGTCGCGGGGGACTCCCTGGCGGGCGAGGCGGGCGGGGGCACGCTGCGCTACCTGCTGGTCGCCCCGGCCGGCCGGACCCGGCTGCTCCTCGCCAAGTACGCGTCCGTGCTGGTGTTCTGCCTCGTCGCGACGCTGGTCGTGGCGGTGTCCGGACTCGTGACGGGCGTGCTGCTCTTCCCCGTCGGGGAGATGACGACGATCTCAGGGACCCGGATCGGATTCGGCGAAGGGCTCCTGAGGGCCGGGCTGATCGCCGTCGTCGTGGCCGCGTCGCTCGTGGGGTTCGCGGCGCTGGGCCTCTTCGTGTCGGCACTCACCGACAGCGGCGTCGCGGCGATGGCCGCGACGGTCGGGGTGCTGATCACCGTGCAGATCCTGGACACGATGCCGCAGCTGAGCGGGATCCACCCGTACCTCTTCCCGCACTACTGGCTGTCCTTCACGGACCTGCTGCGCGACCCGGTGTACGGGGAGGGAGTGGCCAGGAACCTCGGCCTGCAGGCCCTCTACGCGGCGGTGTTCGGCTCGGCCGCCTGGGCCAGGTTCACCACGAAGGACATCAGCGTCTGAGAGTCCGGTGCGTCCGGGGGACCGGTCCGGTCCGGCCGTACCGTCGGCCGGTCGAGCCGTCCCCCGATCGGCTCGTCGCGGCACGAACGGCACGAACGGTGCACTGTGCGGAACGACACGGTACGTTCCGTTTCCAGTGCGGTCATTGTTCGACTTCTGGCGACGACCTGTCAACAAGTGGTGGGCGGAATACCCCTATGCTCACCGAATGATCACATCGCCGAGTTCCCTGCGCCGCAGTGAGAGGTCGCGACGGTCCACCCTGGACGCCGCCCTGGAACTGTGCGCGGAGAAGGGGTACGGCCGGGTCACCGTCGAGGCGATCGCGAACCGGGCCGGTGTCAGCAAGAAGACCATCTACCGGTGGTGGCCCTCCAAGGGCGCGGTGATGCTGGAGGCGTTCACCGAGGCGTTCGTCGGCGCCACGCCCTTCGCCGACACCGGTGACGTCGCCGCGGACCTGCGTCGGCACATCAACGGCGCCGTCCGGATGATCTCCACCTCGCCGTACGGGCCGCTCTACGCCGGGATCCTCTCCGACATGAGCCACGACGAGGCGCTGGCGGACGCCGTGAAGGAGCAGCTGGTCGACCCGCGCTTCCGGGCGGCCGAGGACCGCCTCCGCAGGGCACAGGAGCAGGGGCAGGTGCCCGAGGGTGCGGACCTCCCGCTGGCGGTGGAGATGCTCTACGGGCCGGTCTACTACCGCCTCGTCCTGCGCAGGCAGCCGCAGGACGAGGCGACCGTCGCCGCGATGGTGGACCACGTGCTGCGCTCGCTCCGGGGCCCGGGGCCGGACGGCTCCGGGAGCAGCGAGGCGGCCGGCCCGGTCGGCTGAAGGAGGGCCTGGGGCCGTTCGCCCGGACCAGGGCACGCGAGCCCGGCACGATCCGGACGAGAGGCCCTGGTCCGGCCCGTCGCCCACGGCGTCGGCCAGGACGCCACCCGTCCGAGTCAGCCGAAGAGGCGCTCCAGCACCACGGCCACGCCGTCCTCCTCGTTGGTGAGCGTGATCTCGTCCGCCTCCGCCACGAGCTCGGCGTGGGCGTTGCCCATCGCCACGCCGTGACCGCAGAGCCGGAACATCGGCAGGTCGTTCGGCATGTCGCCGAAGGCCACCGCTCCGGCCGGGTCGAGGTCCAGCAGCGCGGCGGCCCGCGAGATGCCGGTGCCCTTGTCCACCCCGTGGGGGGCCAGCTCCACCGTTCCCGGCCCCGCCATGGTCACGGACGCCAGGTCGCCCACCACGCCCCTGGCGGCAGCCGCGAGCTCGTCGTCGGTCAGGTGCGGGTGGCGTATGAGGACCTTGATGACCGGAGCCTGCCACAGCTCCCCGCGGTGTCCGGTCCGACGGGCGGGCAGGGAGGCGTGCGGCATCCGGTACCCCGGCTCGATGAGGGTGAGGCCGTCCGGGCCGTCCTGGTCGACGGCGGCGAAGACCTGGCCGACCTCGGCCTCGATCTTGCCGAGCGCGGTCTCGGCCGCCTCGCGGTCCAGGGGTGCCGAGGCGACCATGCGGGCCGAGCCGGCGTCGTACACCTGGGCGCCCTGCCCGCACACCACGAGGCCCTCGTAACCCAGGTCGGCGAGCAGGGCGCGTATGCCGGGTACCGGGCGGCCCGTGACGATCAGATGGCGCGCACCGGCCGAAGCGGCGCGTGCGAGCGCGGCACGCGAGCGGGTGCTCACGGTGTCGTCGGGACGCAGGAGCGTGCCGTCCAGGTCCGTGGCTACGAGGGAGTACGCGGCGGGTGGCGTGAACATGAGGTCAGCCTAGAGAGGCCGGGTCCGGCCCTCGCGCCGCAGTCCCCCCGCCGGCTCCGTCACCGGGCGCGGACGCCGCAGGCCCCCGCGCGCCCCGTCACTGCACGCAGAACTCGTTGCCCTCCGGGTCCAGCATCACCTGCCACTTCCCCCCGGGCTCCTCCACGAGCCTGAGCAGGCTCGCACCCAGTCCCGCCAGGCGTTCCGTCTCCGCCTCGCGCTGTCCGGGCGCCGCGTGCACGTCGAGGTGGAGGCGGTTCTTGACCGTCTTCGCCTCCGGCACGCGCTGGAAGAGCAGCCGCCGCCCGAGCCCCGCCCCGCTCTTCTCGTCGTACGGATCGTCCGGGTGCCGCACAGCCGCGAGATCGCGCCAGGCGTGGTGACCGTGCGGCTCCACGGTGTCGGCCTCGGTCACCACGCCCGCGCCGAGCAGTTCGTCGATCAGGACGCTGTTGTCCTCCACGAGGTAGCCGAGGGCCTCCGCCCAGAAGTCGGCCTGGGCGTGCGGGTCGGTGGCGTCGATGACCAGCTTCCAGTGCAGTGTCATGAAAACCGTTTGTACTGGTTAGATGAATGGCGCGGCAACGGGCACGCCGGAACCCGGGACGATTCTTCGTCCGGCTCACCCACGGGACGACGACCAGCAGGTCGCCGTGGCGCCTGCCGGGGCCGGCGACCGGTCCGTACCCCGCTTCCACCAGGAGCATTTGGCGGGCGCGGGGGAGCGTGAGAAGCGGAGCGCCCACTGGAAGGGCGTGACGGACCGGATCGCCGCCGCGCTCTGCCGACCCGCGCCGCTCACCGCTGCGGGCAGCTCGGGCAGGAGTGCCCGCCGAGCGCCGCGAGGAGTTCACCGGCAGCCGCGCTGACCGCCGGGTCGCCGTCGGCGGCCAGCCGTTCCGCCGTCGGCCGGCCGGCGACGACCGCCAGATGCGCGTCCCTGGTCCACTCAGGACGGTGCGCGTGCCCGTCGGCGAGGATCGTGCCCAGCAACTCCAGGACACCGATGCGGTCCTTGACGCTCTCCACGGCGGCCAGCTCCCAGAGGAACGGCACCGTGGCGGCCGTCGCGTCGAACACGGCCAGGGCGCCTATCCACCGCCCGAGGTCGCTCAGCGCGTCCTCGGCCGCCTCGCTGTCGCCCCAGGCGATCCGCGAGAGCGTCCCCGGGACCTGGGAGGCGGAGCCCCTGGCATGGCGCAACTCGTGCCACCGGACGTGCCGCATGCCCCTCAGGATCGTCCCCATCGGGGCACTCAATCAGCCTTCGCCCGCGCCGTCCACCACGCCTGCCGGACGCGGCTGCCCGGGCTCCCGCCCTCCGTCCAGGGCCCGCAGGTACCGCCGGACTGCCTGCGGGTCGCCGGCGTCCGCGATCAGGCCCACGTGGTTGTCGGGCCGGACCACGACGACGGAGTCCCGCTCGATGCCGTACGCCTCGCGGGCGAGCCCGTCGACGTCGTGCAGGGCGTTCGGGCCGGCTGTGGCGAGCCCGCGCGAGCCCCGGCCGTGCACACGGACGGCGCGTACCGCCCCGCCGTGGGCGGCGGCCGCCTCGCGCAGCGTGCGCTCCGACCCGGCTCCGAAGCCGAGCAGCGAGATGTGCGGTCCGGCGAACACCTCGAAGAGGCGGCGCGGGGTGCCGGTGGCCGCCAGGGTGCAGGGGGCGTCGGGGGCGCGGTCCCCGGCGCGGAGGCCGTCGGTGTGCCCGCCCGCACCCGCGAGAGAGCTCCACCGGTAGCCGCGGTCCGGTGCTCGTGAGGCCGGGACGGCCGCGGTGTCGAGGCCGCCGCCCGGCACCTTGACCGCCTCCAGCGTGGCCCGCAGCCGCTCCGATGTGACGTCCAGGGTCCGGGCGGCCACGGGCAGCCGCTCCTCCTCGTAGGTGTCGAGCAGTTCCGCGCCCGCCCTGCCGAGGAGTACCTGGCCGAGTTTCCAGCCGAGGTTGTAGGCGTCCTGGACACCGGTGTTCATCCCCATCCCTCCGGCGACGGAGTGCACATGGGCGGCGTCCCCGGCCAGGAACACCCTGCCCACCCGGTAGCGGTCCACCATCCGCACGTTGACACGGTAGGTGGACAGCAGCGTGGCCTCGGTGAGGTGCCCGGCCGGTAGGCGGGTGTGCCGGGCGAAGAGCCTGCGGAAGCCGTCCTCTGTCGGGGCCAGGGGGCGGCCCTCGGCGTCCCGTTCCGGACCCGCCTGGAACCACCAGCCGGTCCCGGTACCGGGGATGGGGCAGAGCATGACGGCCCCGTCCTCGTCGAACCACTGGTGCCAGACGCCGCGGTCGAGGGTGCCCGGGGCGAGTCGCACGTCGCCGCAGACCATCACCTGCTCCTCGTGCGTCTCCCCTTCGAACGCGATGCCGAGCAGTTTCCGTACACGGCTGTGGGCGCCGTCGCAGCCCACCACGTACCGTGCGGCGGTCGTGGAGCCGTCGGCGAAGTGGACCGTCACCGAGTCGCCGGTGTCGTCGAGGTCCACCACCTCGGTGCCCGTCTCGACCGTCACGCCGTAGCCGGCCAGGTGGTCGCGCAGGATCTCCTCCAGCCGCCACTGCGCGATCAGCCGGCCACGGTCGTACGGCTCGGCCGGAGTGGGGCGGGAGCCCGCGTGCGGGTCCGCGTCCGCGAGCGGTACGCCGTCGCGGTACTTGCGCATGAGCGGCGGCTCCGCGCCCGCCGCCAGTACGGCGTCCACGACCCCCAGGTCCTCCAGCACCTCCAGGGAACGGGGGCTGGGCCCCTTCGACCTCGAACTGCGCGGAGGCCCCGGAGCCTTGTCCACGACGCGTACGCCGAGCCCGCGGCGGGCGAGGTCGCAGGCGAGCGTGAGCCCGGTCGGTCCCGCTCCCACGATCAGTGTGTCGGTCATGTGCTGCTCCTCCTCGGCTGCGGCTGCCCTCGGTCGCCGCGGGCATGGGAAGTCCCCGGAGACCGGTGGGCTCCGGGGACAGGTAATCGCAACCGAGTAAATAAAGCAACTCGGTAACTTTTCAGTGGGAGGTGGTGGTGTCCGGCTTCGCGACGGGCGCCTTCTCCACGGGGGCCGCGTTCCGGGCGGCCCTGACCGCGAGGCGCAGCGCCTCGGCCCTGGTGCGCCGGGCCGTCCGCAGGGCGTCCCAGGTCAGCACCATGAGGGCCACCCAGACGAGGGCGAAACCCGCCCAGCGCTCGGCCGGCATCTCCTCGTGGAAGTAGAGGATGCCGAGGCTGAACTGGAACACGGGCGCCAGGTACTGCAGCAGCCCCAGCACCGACAGCGGCACCCGGATCGCCGCCGCACCGAAGCAGATCAGCGGGATCGCGGTGACGAGGCCGGTGCCCGCGAGCAGCACCCCGTGGCCCGCACCCCCGGAGAGGAATGTCGCCCGGCCGTCGGCCCCGAGCCACAGCAGGAAGCCGAGGGCCGGCAGGAACAGGACCGCCGTCTCCGCCGCGAGGGACTCCAGACCGCCCAGGCCCACCTTTTTCTTCATCAGGCCGTACGTCGCGAACGAGAAGGCCAGCACCAGGGAGATCCACGGCGGCTGCCCGTACCCGATCGCCAGGACCAGCACCGCGGCGAGCCCGATCGCCACCGCTCCCCACTGCGCCGGACGCAGGCGCTCCCCGAGGAGCAGTACGCCCATGGCGATCGTGACCAGGGGGTTGATGAAGTAGCCGAGCGACGCCTCGACGACGTGGCCGTTGTTCACGGACCAGATGTAGATGCCCCAGTTGACCGCGATGACGGTCGCCGCGACGGCGATCAGCCCCAGCTGCCGCGGCTGCCGCACCAGCTCGCCGATCCACGCCCAGCGGCGGAGGAAGAGCATGGCGATGCCGACGACCCCGAGTGACCAGACCATGCGGTGGGCGAGGATCTCCACCGCCCCTGACGGTTCCAGCAGCGGCCAGAACAGGGGCACCAGGCCCCACATCCCGTACGCGCCGACTCCGTACAGCAGGCCTGCCCGCTGCTCGTTCTTCCCCTCCACGGGCCCTCCCAGACTCCCCTGGCCGGCGACTCGCCGACGGAATGACGGTAGCGCCGGAGCGGGGCGCCTGTCATTGCCGTCTCAGCGGGATGCTCGTGACACGGGCCGGGAGGGCTCGCGACGGGTCCGGGAATGTCAGCCGGCCGCCACCGCCGCGGCGACCGAGTCGGCCAGCGGAGTCGTCGGGCGGCCGATCAGACGGGCCAGGTCGCCGCTCCTCCCGGCGAGCAGGCCGCGCGCGATCGCCTCGTCCACGTCGACGAGGATCGCGGCGAAGGCCTCGGGCAGGCCGGCGCCCACCAGGATCTCCTGGTGCACGGCGGCCGGCACGTTCCTGTAGGCGATCTCCCGGCCGGTCGCCGCGGACACCACGTCCGCGAACTCGGCCAGTGACCAGGCCGTGTCACCGCTCAGCTCGTACGTCGCCCCCAGGTGGCCCTCTCCCGTCAGCACGGCCGCGGCGGCGTCCGCGTAGTCCGCCCGCGAGGCGGAGGCGAGACGTCCGTCGCCGGCGTTGGCGACGACGGCTCCGTGCTCCAGGACCGGTGCCAGGTTCAGGTAGTTCTCCGTGTACCAGCCGTTGCGGAGGAAGGTGTACGGGAGGCCGGACTCGAGGATCAGCCGCTCGGTCACCTTGTGCTCGGCGGCGAGCTCGAAGTCCGCGTCGGGCCCGCCCAGTACGCCGGTGTAGGCGAGCTGGGCGACACCCGCCGCCTTCGCGGCGTCGATCAGCGCGGTGTGCTGCGGGACGCGCCGGCCGACCTCGTTGGCCGAGATCATCAGGACGCGGTCACCGGCCCGGAACGCCCCGGCGAGGGATTCGGGCCGGTCGTAGTCGGCGACACGGAGTTCCACGCCGCGGGCGGCGAGCTCGGCGGCCTTCTCCTTGTCGCGTACGACGGCCACGACCGAACCCGCGTCGACCGTGGCGAGGAGCCGCTCGACGACGAGACGGCCGAGAGCGCCGGTCGCTCCGGTGACAACGATGCTCATGTGCTTCTCCTGGGTGGTGCTGTTCCTGTGGGGGACCTACTCACCATAGGTGGGGTACTAACCAGGGGAAAGTACGCACTTTGAAGTAAGGTACTGACATGACGGTAAGCATTCTGGACCAGGTCGGCGGGCGGCGCCCGGACGTCAACCGGCAGAACTGTCCCTCACGCCTCGTGCTCGAACACGTCACCAGCCGCTGGGGAGTGCTGGTGCTCGCCGCCCTGCTGGAGCGTTCGCACCGCTTCAGCGAGCTGCGCCGCGCGGTGGGCGGGGTCAGCGAGAAGATGCTGGCCCAGACCCTCCAGACGCTGGAGCGGGACGGCTTCGTGGACCGGGACGCCAAGCCGGTGATCCCCCCGAGGGTGGACTACTCCCTCACCCCGCTGGGGCGGGAGGCCGCCGAGCAGGTCTGGGCCCTCGCCCGGTGGGCGGAGCGGCGTCTGGACGTGGTCGAGGAGTCCAGGACGGCATACGACGTGGCCCGGAGCCGGTCGGCTCCGGGCCACGACGAAGGGGCGTGACGGCTGGTCAGCCGATGACGGTCCAGGTGTCCTGGCCGGTGAGGAGGGTGCTGAGGTCGCCTTTGCCGTGTTGTTCGACGGCGGTGTCGAGC